>NZ_JAKSYK010000165.1:0-74952 GCF_022829425.1 Methylobacterium sp. J-072
AGCGCCATCTCGCGGATCGCAGTCCGGTCCTCATCGAGCCCGAAACTCATGGGCATCACTCCAATAGGTCAGAACGGACGCTTCCCTCCCCCCTCTGCGGGGGAGGGTGGCCCCTGCGTCAGCAGGGGTCGGGAGAGGGGAACCCGGGTTCAGCAAATGACGCAACGGGCACGACGGACAAAGCCCCATCCTGCACCGTGGCTCCCCTCTCCCGACCTCCTTCGGGGGCCACCCTCCCCCGCAGAGGGGGGAGGGAGCGCGCGTGGTATCGCCGGACCGGGTGCCTTGCTGCGCCCCGGGCGATCCCCAGCTGGCCCAGCCAAAAATCCCCCGCGCGATCCGCGGCGCAAAGCCGTATAGACCCTCGCCCGATCCCGCAGGAAACACCGTCCCGTGCCGCACTGGCTCGACCTCATGCTCCAGTCGCTCGGGCCGCTGCTCGAAGCCTGTCTCCGGTTCACGATACCGCTGACGCTGATCGCCTTCGTGCTCGGGCTGAGCCTCGCCCTGGTGATCGCCCTCACGCGGCTGTTCGGGCCGCGGCCGCTGGCGGCTCTGGCCTGGACCTATGTCTGGATTTTTCGCGGCACGCCGCTCCTCGTGCAGCTGTTCGTGATCTTCTACGGCCTGCCGAGCGTCGGCATCCTGATCGACGCGTTTCCGGCGGCGGTGATCGGCTTCACCCTCAATATCGGCGCCTACGCCTCGGAGATCGTGCGCGCCGCGATCGCGTCGATCCCGAAGGGGCAGTGGGAGGCCGCCTACGCCACCGGCATGACCCCGGCGCAGGCGATGCGCCGCACGATCCTGCCCCAGGCGGCGCGGGTGGCGGTGCCGTCCCTGTCCAACACCTTCATCGCCCTGGTGAAGGATACCTCGCTCGCCGCCGCCATCACGGTGCCGGAGATGTTCCAGGCGGCCCAGCGCATCGTCGCGGTCACCTACGAGCCGCTGATCCTCTACGTCGAGGCGGCGCTCATCTACCTCGTGCTGTGCTCCGCCCTGTCCTGGCTCCAGAGCCGGCTGGAGCGACGGCTCGGACGCTACGGCGGCTACCTGGAGGCCCGGGCATGATCGCCCTCCAGGCCATCGAAAAACGCTTCGGCGACACTCCGATCCTGCGCGGCATCGACCTGACGGTGCCGGAGGGCCAAGTCACGGCGCTGATCGGCCCGTCGGGCTCGGGCAAGTCGACGCTGCTGCGCTGCGTGAACCTGCTGGAGATCCCGCAGGCCGGCACGCTGGTGCTCGGCGACCAGCGCCTGGAGTTCCGGCCCAGCGCGCCGCCGGCCCGGCGGGACGTGCTCGCGGTGCGCCGCCAGACCGGCATGGTGTTCCAGAATTTCCAGCTGTTTCCCCACCGCACGGTGATCGAGAACATCACCGAGGGGCTGATCACGGTCGGCAAATGGCCGAAGGACGCGGCCCGGGTCCGGGCGCTGGAATTGCTGGAGCGGGTCGGCCTCGCCCACAAGGCCGAGGCCTGGCCGGCGAGCCTCTCCGGCGGCCAGCAGCAGCGGGTGGCGATCGCCCGGGCGCTGGCCCCCTCCCCGCGCCTGCTGCTCTGCGACGAGCCGACTTCGGCGCTCGATCCCGAACTCGCCGCCGAGGTGGTGGACGTGCTGGCCGGCCTCGCCCGCGAGGGCATGACCATGCTGATGGCGACCCACGACCTGCGCCTCGCCCGGCGGGTCGCCGACGCGGTGGTGTTCCTCGACGGCGGCACCTTCGTGGAGCAGGGCCCGCCCGCCGAGCTGTTCGCCCGGCCCGCCGATCCGCGCACCCGCCGCTTCGTCCAGACGCTGCTTGGCGAGGTCACGGGCTGAGGCTCAGCCGGAGAGGCAGCGCAGGCTCAGGAGGTCGTCGCAGGCCATGCCGCAGCCGGGTGAGGACCGGACATCGACCGATACGTCCGAGATGATCATGCGATATTGGACAGATCAAACCTCATCTCGAAAGATGGCGATCAGGCTTCTGACTCGATCGTCAGAACCGTTCCGGTGCAAATGCGGTCGTTCGCGTGGGATCGTATCCGCATGACGCGCCAATGCATCGAAAAGCCCAATGGTAAGAAATTTACATTGGATCGAAGACGGCATTCGGACGCACTTTTCTGTCAAATTCTTACGTTGCAGCGACCGAAACCAGGCCTTAGCGGAGGTGGGTTGTCGGCTACGTCCAGGGCGCCGACGATTGAGGGACCGCTTGTGCCCTGGCCCGATACGCATGAGACCCCGTGGCACAGCTTCAGCAGGCCAATCTGGGCAACCGCCTTCTCCGGGCGCTCGCACCGGACGATTTCTTGGCGCTGCAGCCCGCGTTGCGCCCGGAAGACATGGCCGTCCGGCAGATCCTGATCGCCCCCAAAACGAAGATCGAGACCGCCTACTTCGTGGAGGCCGGCATCGTCTCCGTGACGAACGACGGCGCGCGCGGCCGGGTGGAGATCGGGCTGATCGGCCGCGAAGGTTTGGTCGGGGCCGCCCCCGTCCTGCTCGGTGACGACCGCACCCCCTACACACATTTCGTGCAGGCGCCCGGCTACATGCTGTCGATCGATGCGCGCGTGCTGCTTGGGGTGGTGGAGGCACGTCCGGCCATGCGCCTCGTGCTGCTCCGCTACATCCACACCCACTTCGCCCAGACCGCGCAGACGGCCTTCGCCAATGCGCGGGGCAACACCCCGATGCGGCTGGCCCGGTGGTTGCTGATGTACCAGGACCGGAGCGACGGCGACGCCGTGATGGTCACGCACGAGTTCATGTCGCTGATGCTGGGCGTCGAACGGCCCGGTGTGACGGCCGCCCTGAGACGGCTTGAGCGGGACGGCTTCGTGCGCAAGCACCGCGGCCTCGTCGAGATCATCGACCGCGAGGGCCTGCTCGACCTCGCGGGCGACAGCTACGGCACGGCCGAGGCCGAGTATGACCGTCTGATCGGTGGGTTCGGTGCCGGAATCCGCAGCAACTTGGTGGCGTCGTCTTAGAGCCGTTGATTCAACGCCCTCGCTGACGCCGAACCGGTATCCACTTCGGCGGCGCCTGCTGTAGCGGCCGCCAGGATCGATGGCGGCTCCTCCCGCGTTCTTCCGGTAAGCGTGCCGCCCAAGGAGGATCGTCGTGGGACTTAGTGCTTTCGTTTTCTTCGTCGTGCCCTGGATGCTCGTCGCGGCCTGGCTGTTCCGGTCATCGGGCGGTTTCCGGATGGGCGTGCCAGCGACGCCCTGGCGCGCGTTGACGGACTTTCCGGATCCTCAGCGAGACCAGCGGACCATGGTCGACACCAGCACCGTACCGAAAGGCGCGGCGACGGATACCGATGACGACAAGCACCGGCCGTTCCAGGCGGGGTGAGCGAGAAGCTGAGGAATCGGGGCTGCGGCGATCCATCCGGGAAACCCTGTGCCCTCCGCCGGTTGCCTGACGATCCGGCCCTGGCGCCGGAGGCAACCGAGAGGACCGGGCCTTGCCTGAAGCGACGTATCCGCCCCTCGACGTGCTCAAGCCCGTGGCCGAGGGCGTCTGGATCGTCGACAGCGGTCCCCTGCGGATCCTCGGGATGCCGCTCCCCGTCCGGATGACGGTGGTCCGGCTCGGCGACGGCAGCCTGTGGCTCCACTCGCCGACGCGCTACGATGCGGCCCTGCACCGGGCGATCGCGGCGCTCGGGCCGATCCGCCACCTCGTCGCGCCCAATATCGCGCATTGGACCTTCCTGAAGGACTGGCAGAGCCATTGCCCGGAGGCCCTGACCTGGGCCGCCCCGAACCTGCGCCAGCGCCGCCAGGTCCGCCGCGCCGGCCTGCGGATCGACCGCGTGCTCGACGACGCGGCGCCGCCCGAATGGGCGTCGGACCTGCGCCAGATCGTAGTTCCGGGCGGCCTCGGCTTCCGCGAGGTCGCGTTCTTCCACGGGCGCAGCCGGACGCTAATTCTGACCGATCTCGTGCTCAACCTGGAGCCGGCCAAGATGCCGGCGCTCCTGCGGCCGCTGCTGCGCCTGGCCGGCATGACCGCGCCGGAGGGCCAGCCGCCGCCCTACCTACGCCTGGTGATCAAGCTGCGCCGGCGCGATACCGCGCGGGCCGCGGCGGAACTCGTCGCGCTCAAGCCCGACGCCGTGATCTTCGCGCACGGGCTGTGGTTCGCCCAGGGCGGCACCGACCGCCTGCGACGCTCGCTGCGCTGGCTCGGCGATTTTTCTTGAGCCCGCGGCGGCTTGCGGTCTCTTAAATGTCCTCCCGGTCAGAATCCGGCGCCTCGGCATCCTCCGCCGCGCCGGAGCCGTCCAGGGATTTGGCCAGCTCCATCAGCACCTCTTCGACCATGGGCGGCCACGGCACCCTCTCCTCGTCGAGGAGCCGAGCGGCGCCGACCAGGGCGTTGATCTGCTCCTCGTAGACCGGCCGCTGGACCAGCTGCGCGTACCGGACCCGGGCAGCCAGGGCGGTCGCGAGGCGCTGGACTTCTGCGATCCGTGCGCTCGACGCGCCGGCGCCATCCCGGTTGCCCATCCCTCACCCCTCTCGAATCCGCGCGGGGTCTAGATAGGCCCCAGGACAGGGCCGCGGGGCAATCCCGTCGGCGCGCTCAGCTCGACCGGCGCGCATCCTCAATGAGGCGGGGCGCGACCTCGGCGAGGAGCTTCCGCTTTCCGGACCTGTGGCGGACGAAGTCGTCGAGGGGCTTGCAGGCCGGCAGGCCGGGCGCGTCGCTCGGTGCCGCGACGGCGGCGACCTCCGGTGGTGACGCATCCTCCGTCAACTCGACCCGCTGGCCGATCAGATAGGCTTCCAGATCGATGAGCCGGTGGCGCAACCGCCAGATGTCGTTCTCGACGCCGTTCAACTGAACCAGCAGATCGGACACGGTCCCCTCACGGGCCGCGATGGCGGCCAGGACACTGGCCCGCTCGTTCAGCAGCACGGCCTTGACGGTCGGGTTCATGGTAGCCCCTCGATCGTGAGGGTGCCACTAACCGGCGGTCCAGCTTGGCCGGCAAGCCTCAATAGGGCTTAGCCGATACCCCGGATGGTGGGGCCGTGATCCTGGCCAGCCGAGCGCCACGCGAAGGTGATCCTTGCATTCCGCTCATGCGCGAAAACGGAACTTTCGACCGGCAGGTGCGTCAGTTCCACGCAGATAAAAAGCGCCGGGAGGTACCTATGCGCGCGCCCCTGAAGATCGCCACGCTCGTCGTTCTGGCCCTGGGCACGCAGCCCGTCTGGGCCCAACCCGTGAGCCAGACGGGAACCGGAGGCGGCCCGGCCACGGCCGCGAAAGCACCCCACACTGCGGCCACCGGCCAGACGGTGCCGAACCCCGGCGCGCTCGGACCCAACGAGACCGGCAGCATCGAGCGGCGCAGCCCGCTCGAGCAGCGCAACGACGCGATCACCCGCGGCATCTGCATCGGCTGCGCGCGCCAGTAGCGGTCTTCGGAGTGCAGGGCGATCGGATCGCCCTGCTAGCTCTCCGCCCGCAGGCTCTTGATGATGCGGCTGGCGATCTTGCGCACGGCCGCGTCGTCCCGCTCCGCACCCTCGGCCCGGTCCCATAGGTGGTCCAGGCTGCGGTCGAGCTCGTCCAGCAGCTCCGGATGGCGCTGGGCGAGGAAGCGGATCGTGCCGAACAGCAGGTGCTCGGTCGCCATCTCGTGCCGACGGGCGTCGGCGACTTGGTCCAGCGGGGCGGGCGTTGAATCGGTCATGGCGGATCAACGAGCCGCGCCTGCACCGGTTCAGCGGCGCCCGCGCGGTGCGACGCCGCGGAGCCCGCCCCCCCCTGACGGCCTGGGTCTGGATGGCGCGGCCCGGAACTGCGCCGCCCGGCGCGCGGTTTGACGCGGCACGACAGGGAGAAAACCGATGGTTGATGCCGCCCAGATTCAGGAACACGCCGAGGTTGTTGGCTCGGACGGAGCCCATGTCGGCACGGTCGATCACATCGACAAAGGCGAGATCAAGCTGACCAAGCGCGATGCGGCGGCGGGCGGCCTGCACCATTTCATACCACTCGATTTCGTCCGGGCCGTCGAGGGCGGCAAGGTCCATCTCGACCGGCCAGCCGACGAGGTGAAGCGCGAGTGGTCGACCTCCTGACCGGCGGCGTCAGCGCCGGAGACCGCCGATCCAGGCGGTGAGCGGCTCCACGAACGCCGCCCAGGTCCGGGACCAGACGGTCCCGGTCCGGCCATCCTGCGTCGGTCCGGCGGCCATGAGCGAGGCCACGAACGCATCCTCCTGGGCCTTGCATTCGTCGAGGGCGTTGCGCTCGTCCCCGGCCCGGCTCTGACCGGGCGGCTGGTGGGCGTAGGATTCCCGCAGGCAGCGGTGCCAGGCCAGCTCGAGCGCGCGCGGATCGGCCGGCGCGGCCGCCATCGCGACCGACCCGGCACCGATTAGGACGAGCATCGCGAGAGGGCTGAGCACGGGCATGCGCATCCCGCTCTTATGCCCGATTCGCCGATCCTTTGCCTAGAACGAACGAGCAACAGTGGCGCGATCGGGAGCCTCCCCGACCGCGCGCGGCGCTAACCCTTTGCGATCACGCCGAACTCGGCAACACGCCGGTGCTGCGTCGGCTTTCTGCGTCCGGGCCGCCGAACTGCAACAGCTTCCGGTCCGCAGGCCCTGTATGCGGAGAGGTCGGCGCGGTGTTCCGAGACGCGGGGCTCATGATGGACAAGTGGGTGCTGAGCCTAGTGCGACTTGCAGCCTGGATCCTCGTCGCGGCGATCGTCGCGATCACGCTGGTGCCGATCGGCCTGCGCCCGGTGGTGACGGCCAACCCGAGCTTCGAGCGGGCGGCCGCCTACGCGCTGGCCGGGCTGCTCCTGACGCTGGGCTACCCGCGGCGCTGGCCCTGGATCCTGCTCGGCGCCGTCCTGCTGGCCGGC
Source organism: Methylobacterium sp. J-072 (assembly GCF_022829425.1). Lineage (NCBI taxonomy): Bacteria > Pseudomonadati > Pseudomonadota > Alphaproteobacteria > Hyphomicrobiales > Methylobacteriaceae > Methylobacterium > Methylobacterium sp. J-072. Next base: position 6,898 of record NZ_JAKSYK010000165.1, read on the forward strand.
GGCCTGGAAGCCGGTCAGACGCTGACCGGCACGCGCCACGGCCGGTTCGACGATTTCCTGGTGAAGGCGGCGGCGGCCGTCGCTGGCGGGATCGTCGGCCTCGCGGTCGCCTCCTGGACGGCCCGGCACCTGCAGGCCCGCACGAGCGGCTGAGGCGGAAACCGCCGAGCTTCCGGGACGTTGTCGTCCCGGGCTCTCATGCGAGGTGCTGCGATGTTCGGCGCAGGCAAGCTCACGGGGCGGTTCTGGTTTCGGAAAACATGGACGGGCAAGCTGATCCTGCTCGTCGAGGAAGAGAAGCCGCGGTGGTTCAGCCGCCGGCATCTGACCAAGCTGCGCTGGCGCGACGCGCGGCTGCTCGATCTGGCCGAGGCGCCGATGCGCACGCTGATGAATCTGGAGCGCAGCTACCGGGCGGATTACGCGTCGCGCGCAACGCCGCCGAGCAAGCACGGGGCGATCCCGACGCCGATCGCACGCGCCGCCAACGCCTGAGCGCAAGGGCGCGGGCCGAGCATGAAGGGCAAGGCTCGGCCCGCCTGTCGTTCGGCTTCCTGCCCCGCGAAGCCGGAGCGACGCTTCGAGAGACCACGGCGCCGTTAAGACTTCCTGAACGGCGCCGCCGCGCGGTCGATCCGCGCAAGTTGCCGAGGGCATGGGCAGAATAGCGCTGTGCCGGGTCGGCTGTTGCGGGATAACCACTTTATGCTGGTATTCAACAGATACTTTGACCAACAACAGGGGCGATCACCTGTTTTTGCTCAGATAGGCGCTTGACTGGCGGCAGATAGAGCGATGTTCATCGCGCAGTTCCGCATCGAGAGCCGCCCATGGAAGACGACACCGCGTTTCCGCAAGACGATCAGGTCGATGTCATCGCTCTGACCGCCGACATCGTGTCGGCTTACGTGTCCAACAACTCCGTGCCGATGCCCGAACTGCCGACCCTGCTGGCGCGTGTTCACGAGGCCCTGAGCGGCCTGGGTCAGGTCGGCGCGCCCGCCGAGCCGGAGCCGAAGAAGATCACCTCCGGCCAGGTCCGGAAGTCGATCACCCCCGACGCGCTGATCAGCTTCATCGACGGCAAGCCGTACAAGACGCTGAAGCGGCACCTCACGGGGCACGGCCTGACCATTGAAACGTATCGGGAGCGCTTCGGGCTGCCGCGCGACTACCCGACGACGGCCGCCAACTACTCGGCCATGCGCGCCGAGTTCGCTCGGACCGCGGGCCTCGGCCACAAGCGCCGGAAGTCGACCCCGAAATCCGCCGAGACCGGCGAGGCGCCGGCGAAGGCCGCCCGAGCCCGAAAGCCCGCGTAGGGTTACACACGGTCCGGAAACCGGCGACAAATCGGAAGTCCTCACGCGGTGACGACTTCCGATCATCGGGCTTTCGCGGTAGATCGGCTGGCCAGGATCGGCATTCGAACCGACCGGCCGCGAGGAAACCCGAGATGAACCGCACGCGATGCGCCGCGGCGACCCTCTGATGCCGTCCGGAACCGATCCCGGCGCGGGCGACCGGGCCGCCCTGTTCGGCGCGACCTGCGCGACCGCCTGCCTCTCCGCGATCGAACTCTTCGTCGCCGGATCGCCGAACCGGCGTTCCCGGAGCCTGCGCCCGCACCCGTGAGCGGCCCGGAGACGGCCGCCGACGAGGAGGATCACCATGGCCGAGTCTGAAATCGAACGCTCGGCGATGCGCCGCATCGGGTGGCGGCTCGTGCCGTTCCTGATCCTCGCCTATTTCGTGTCCTTCCTGGACCGGGTGAATGTCGGCTTCGCGGCCATCCAGATGAACCACGATGTCGGGCTGACCGCGACCGTGTTCGGCTGGGGCGCCGGGATCTTCTTCCTCGGCTATTTCTTGATGGAGGTGCCCAGCAACCTGATGCTGGAGCGCTTCGGGGCCCGGCTCTGGATCGCCCGGATCATGGCGACCTGGGGCGTCATCTCCATGGCCATGGCGCTGGTGCAGGGGCCGTGGTCGTTCATCGGCCTGCGCTTCCTGCTCGGCGTCGCCGAGGCCGGGTTCTTCCCGGGCGTGATCCTGTACCTGACCTACTGGTTCCCCTCGGCCTACCGGGCGCGGATCGTCGGCATCTTCATGATCTCGATCCCGATCTCGTCGTTCCTGGGCTCGCCGATCTCCGGGGCGCTGCTGGGCCTCAGCGGCTGGGGGCTCGCCGGCTGGCAATGGCTGTTCATCCTGGAGGGCCTGCCCGCACTCCTGATGGCCGGGGCCGTACTGTGGTTCCTGCCCGACGGGCCGCGGCACGCGGCGTGGCTACCCCCCGCCGAGCGGGACTGGCTGGAGGGACGCCTGCGGGAGGAATCCGCCCGCAACGCCGCCCGCACCGGCGGGACCGGCTCGCCGTCGCTGGGGACCATGCTGCGCGACCGCCGGCTGATCCTGTTCGCCGCGATCTATTTCGGCTCGACCGCCAGCAGCTACGGCCTGACCTTCTGGACGCCGCAGATCGTCAAGAGCTACGGCCTGACCAATGTCGAGACCGGCCTCTTGAACAGCATCCCCTACGGCGTCGCCTCCGTGGCGATGATCCTGTGGGGCCGGCACAGCGACCAGGTCGGCGAGCGGCGCTGGCACCTCGCCATCCCGTTCCTGGTCCTGGCGGCGGGGCTCGCGGGCGGCACGGTCCTGTCCGGCATCCTGCCGCTGGTCGGCGCGCTGACCGTGGCGGCGGTGGGCGTCTACATGCTGAAGGGGCCGTTCTGGGCCCTGGCGACCGAGGAGCTGCCGCCGGCCGCGGCCGCAGCCAGCATCGCGGCGATCAACGCGGTCGGCAATCTCGGCGGTTTCCTCGGCCCCTACCTGATCGGCACCATCAAGGACGCCACCGGCAGCTTCACCCTGGCCCTCACGCCGCTGATCCTGTTCGCCCTGATCTCGGCCGGGCTGTCGCTCGTCCCGGGCCGGGCGCGCGCCGTACCGGCTGTACCGGGGACCGCGCCGGCCCGCTGACCGCCGGCTTATGCTAGAGCTTGCGGACAGTGGGTCTGTGGAGTCGACGGCGTGCGTGCTGGGTCCCGATTGTCCGAGCGTTGGTTCAACCTCGCCCTCTGGCTCGTGGCGCTGCTGTTCGCGTGGTTCCTGATCGGGCTGGGCTCCCTGGTCGTCGGCGACCTGCCGCAGGTGGAGCAGCGCTACACACTCGAGCAGTTCCTCGAACCCGACCAGGCCCGAGCCTCGACCGAGACGCTGAAGCAGATCCGCCGGGAGATGGACGACACCCGGCGCCGGACCGGACGGGACCAGCTCGCCCTGGAGGCGGCCCAGGCGGCGTCCGAGGGCGCCCGCGAGACCTTCGCCAACTGGTTGAAGACCCGGGACGCGACCCGGCGGGTCGACCAGGATCCCGGCCTGATCGACCGCACGAAGCAGCTCGACGCGCTGAAGGACGCCGAGCGGGCGGTCGAGGATCGGCTGACCGCGTTGGCCCAGGCGCAGGCCGACCTGTCCGAGCGGGAGCAGGACCAGATCCGCGTGGACAATGCCCTGCGCGCGGCGGCCCAGGAGAAGCTCGACGCGGCTGAGCGCGGCCAGGAGCTGCGGGTGTTCGGCTACCGGCTCGCCCTGACGCTGCCGCTGCTGGTGCTCGCCGGCTGGCTGCTGATGAAGCGGCGGCACGCGCGCAACTGGCCGTTCGTCTGGGGCTTCGCGTTCGCGGCCGCCTTCGCGTTCTTCGTCGAGCTGGTGCCGTACATGCCGAGCTACGGCGGCTACGTGCAGTACGGCGTCGGCGTGGTCGTCACGCTGGTGGGCGGGCGCGCGGCGATCAACGCCCTCCACGCCTACCGGGCGCGCCAGGCGCAGGTCGAAGCGCGGCCCGACGCGGAGCGCCGCACCGAGATCGCCACCGATCAGGCCCTGGCCCGGCTCGCCAAGAAGGTCTGCCCGGGCTGCGAGCGGCCGGCGGCGCTCGGCGATCCGAACACGAATTTCTGCCCGCATTGCGGACTCGGCCTGTTCGAGGATTGCCCGGCCTGCACGCAGCGCAAGAGCACCTTCGAGCGGTTCTGCCACGCCTGCGGCACCCCGGGCGCGGGCGCCGCGTTGCCGGCCGCCTAGAGCATCATCCCGAAAGGTGGTTGCTGCCTTTCGGAAAAAGATGATGCAAAACCAAGGTTATAGCGCATCGTCCCGGTTTCTATATCCGGGACGATGCGCTAGGGCGAAGCCCTCACTCGGCGGAGACCGGCACCGGCCGTCCGACCACCCGGCTCAGCACCCGCCCGAGCTGGTCGGCGGAATAGGGCTTGTGCAGCAGCTCAAAGCCGTGGGTGCCCTCCTGGGCCAGCACGTGGCTGTAGCCGGAGGTCAGCAGCACCGGCAGCTCCGGCAGCCGGCGCGCCAGCTCCTGGGCCAGCGCCAGCCCGCCCATGCCGGGCATGACCACGTCGGAGAACACCACCTCGAATCCGCCACCGTCCCGGCCGAGCCGCTCCAGCGCCGCCTCGGCATTGGCCGCCCAGACGGTCTCGTAGCCGAGATCCTGCAGGATCTGGGTGGCGAACTGGCCGACCTCGACATTGTCCTCGACCACCAGGACCCGCTGGCCCGCGCCGAGGGGCAGGATCGGCGCCGGGGCGGTCTCGGCCGCGTCGATCGCGTGATCCACGTCCACCTGCGGGAGATACAGGGTGAAGGTCGCCCCCTGCCCCGGCGCGCTGGTCACGTCGACGTTGCCGCCCGATTGCTTGGCGAAGCCGAACACCTGGGATAGGCCGAGCCCGGTGCCCTTGCCGACTTCCTTGGTGGTGAAGAACGGCTCGAACAGGCGGCCGAGATCGGCCTCCGAGATCCCGGCGCCGGTATCGGTCAGCGACACCGCGGCGAAGGCGGTGTCCGCCCCGGCATGGCCGCGGATCGCCGGCATGGTGCGGTTGCCCGCCAGCCGCAGGGTCAGGGTCCCCTCCCCGTCCATGGCGTCCCGGGCGTTGACCGCCATGTTGACCAGGGCGGTCTCGAACTGGCTGACATCGGCCCGGATGTAGCAGGGCGCGTCCGGCACCTCGGCGACCACCCGGACCCGGGCACCGATCACCGTATCGAGCATGTCGGCGATGCCGCGGACCTTCTGGCCGACATGGAACACCTCCGGCTTCAGCGCCTGCCGGCGCGCGAAGGCGAGGAGCTGGCCGGTGAGCTTGGCGGCGCGATCGACCGTGTCGGAGACGGCGTCGAGGTAGCGGGCCTTGCGCGCCTCCGGCAGGTCGGGCCGGCGCAGGAAGTCCACGGACGAGCGGATGATGGTCAGCAAGTTGTTGAAATCATGCGCCACGCCGCCGGTGAGCTGGCCGACCGCCTCCATCTTCTGCGACTGGCGCAGGGCGTCCTCGGTCCGCATCAGCTCGCTGGTCCGCTCGGCGACGCGCTGCTCCAGCGTGTCGGTCAGGGTGCGCAGCATCATGATGGCGCGGTCGCGCTCGGCCTCGACCGCCCGGCGGTCCTCGACGTTGATGAGTACGCCCGGGAAGCTGAGCGGCGTCCCGTCCGGCGCGAGATCGACCCGGCCGTTGGCCTCGATCCAGTAATATTTTCCGTCGGTGCGCCGGACCCGGTACTGGTGCGCGTAGGCGCCGCCGCGGGCGATCACCTCGTTGATCGCTGCGATCAGCCCCTGGCGGTCCTCCGGATGGACCGTGGCGATCACCTGCTCCAGGCTGAGCCCGACCCGCCCGAGGGCCGGATCGAGGCCGAAGCTGCGGGCGAAGGCCTCGTCCACGGTGAACTCGTCGGCCTGCAGATCCCACACCCAGGTGCCGATGATCGCGCCCGCCGACAAAGCGAGCTGGATCCGGTCGGCGTAGAGCTGGGCCAGCGCCTGGCTCGCCTTCAGCTGCTGCTCGGCGAGCACGCGCTCGGTGGTCTCGACCACGACGGCGATGACCCCGGCCGGCTCGCCGGCCTCATCGAGCACCGGCGAGTAATCGAGATTCATCCAGACCTGCTCGGGCCGGCCGTAGCGGTGCAGGGTGAGTTCCTGGTCCTTGTAGGACAGGGTGCCGCCGGCAAGGCCCACCCGCATGACGTTGTCGTTGAAATCGGCGACCTCGGGCCAGCCCTCGCGCACCTTCGAGCCCAGCAGCTGCGGATGCCGCCCGCCCGCGAAGGCCGAGTAGGCATCGTTGTAGATCATGATGCCGTCCGGTCCCCAGAGCAGCACGATCGGCACCGGCGACAGCAGCACGGTGCTGACCGCGGAGCGCAGGCTCTGGGACCAGGTCTCGATCGGGCCGAGCGGGGTGGTCGCCCAGTCATAGGCTCGGACGATCGCGCCGAGCTCGCCGCCCCCGGGCAGAAATGCGGCCGTGGCGCTCATGGCTGGCTTGGCCCGCGCGCTCGCGCGGCCGCCCACACCCGGTCGCGGGTCTCGCCGCCGTGCAGCGCCGCCCGCGATACGGGCTTCGGCAAGATCGATAGAGGTCCGCGCAGAGCCATGGCAGCGGCATCGCCCGTGGGGGCAAGTCTTACAAGCATGCGGTCGGCCGTGCCCGCATGTTTTCGTCTAGAGGCGCCATTCTGAGACCTGCCTGCCACAGTGCGGATCGACGGCTTCGGACCGGAGGCGGAGAGCCGGATGCCTGGGGCGAACGCACATCCCGGCGGTTCGGTCGCAAAATCGGCCGGCTGTTCGACGCCATGACTGTGCCGGGGGGCATCACGACGCCTGAGGGAACGCCGCGCGGCCTGAACCGTCTTCTCTGGATTGCGGCCGCGCTTGCTGGCCGCCGGGCGCGTTCATAGATGCCGTCGATGACCCCGATCCCCTTCGACAACAGCTACGCCCGCCTGCCGGAGCGTTTCTACGCCGCCCGGGCGCCCACACCCGTGGCGGCGCCGCGGCTGATCCGGCTCAACCGGGCGCTCGCCGAAGATCTCGGCCTCGATCCGGACTGGCTCGCCGGCCCCGAGGGGGTGGCGGCGCTGGCCGGAAACCAGGTTCCCGACGGCGCGACGCCCCTGGCTGCCGCCTATGCCGGGCACCAGTTCGGGCAGTTCGTGCCGCAGCTCGGCGACGGCCGGGCGGTTCTCTTGGGCGAGGTTGTCGACCGGGCGGGACAGCGCCGCGACATCCAGCTGAAGGGCTCCGGCCCGACACCGTTCTCCCGCCGGGGCGACGGCCGCGCGGCGCTCGGGCCGGTGCTGCGCGAGTACCTCGTCAGCGAGGCCATGGCGGCGCTGGGCATCCCGACCACGCGGGCGCTCGCCGCCGTGGCGACGGGCGAGCCGGTGGTGCGCGAGACCCTACTGCCCGGCGCCGTGCTGACCCGCGTGGCGGCGAGCCATATCCGGGTCGGCACCTTTCAGTTCTTCGCTGTCCGGGGCGATGTCGAGGGCCTGCGGGCTCTCGCCAACCATGTGCTGGCCCGGCACTATCCCGAGGCGGCCGGCGCGGAGAAACCGTACCGGGCGCTGCTCGAAGGCGTCGTGGCCCGCCAGGCCGCGCTGGTGGCGCGCTGGCTGCTGGTCGGGTTCGTCCACGGGGTGATGAACACCGACAACATGTCGGTGGCTGGCGAGACGATCGATTACGGCCCCTGCGCCTTCCTGGACGCCTACGATCCCCGGACGGTGTTCAGCTCGATCGACCAGCACGGGCGCTATGCCTACGGCGAGCAGCCGCGCATCGCCCTGTGGAACCTGACGCGCCTGGCCGAGACGCTGCTGCCGCTGCTGGCCGCCGACGAGACCGAGGCGGTCGCCGAGGCCGAAGCCGTCCTGGCGGGATACGCGCCGCGCTTCGAGGCTGCCTATCACAGCGGCCTCAATGCCAAGCTCGGGCTCACCGATCTGCGCGATGGTGACCCGGCGCTGGCCGGCGACCTGCTCAAGCGGATGGCCGAGAACCAAGCCGACTTCACCCGCACCTTCCGGGCTCTGTGCGCCGCCGCCTCAAACCCGGAGGCCGACGCCGCCGTGCGCGACCTGTTCGTCGATCCGACCGCCTATGACGGCTGGGCCTCGAACTGGCGCCAGCGCCTCGCCCAGGAAGCCCGCGCCCCCGCCGCGGCGGAAGCGGCGATGCGCCGGGTCAACCCGGCCTTCATCCCGCGCAACCATCGCGTCGAGGCGATGATCGCCGCGGCTCTGGAGCGTGGCGACTTCGCGCCGTTCGAGGAGCTGCTGACGGTGCTGTCCCGCCCCTACGACGACCAGCCCGCCATGGCCCGCTACGCCGAGGCGCCCGAGGGCGGCGGGGTCGGCTACCGGACGTTCTGCGGCACCTGAGCCGGCGCAACCTTCATAAGTGCGGCCACGCATAGATCTCGTGGACGCTGTCGCCGTCCTGGAACCAGTGCATCCGGGTTGCGGGGTTGAAGCCGTGCTCCCGGTAGGAGGCGGCGATCCCTGAAACGAGCGCCTGCGCCGCGAGCCGATCCGGAATCTCGTAGGCCAGGAGTCGCGGATGGCCCACACCCGCCTGTGCCCGGTTGCGAAGTAAGATGGAATAAGAGTTCATCTTTGTTGCACCTCAAACGTCATGATGCACGAAAGCAGAAGTCTGAGGCACCCCGCTTGTTCAACGGCGCCCTGAGTCAAGGTTAATGGATTTTAAGACAAAATCCGACATTTTATCTAGCGAAAGACTCATCCGTACGTTTCTGCACCATCCCCAGACCGTATCGGCTCGGCGGCGTCACGGGCCTGGATTCCCTTCCTAGAATGGGCTACCCGCCTGCCCGGGGCGGTACGTGCCGCCCTGGGGCGTGGAAACCCCTTGTTTGACGGTTTGGTGCCGACCGCGACGGCACCGGAATCCTTGACTGCGTGGTCGGGGAGCCTGCGGCGCATGTCCAGGTGTTCCGGCACTAAAGGTCGTAGGGACCGTTCAAACACGGTTTTCCAACTCCCCGACTGAGGGTGGTTGAGGAGGCTTGTCCGCGGGGACGTACCGCAGACACCAGCCTGTCGGAGAGGTAGCCCATGGGCTCCGACGATCCCGAGCTGCGCGCGCGCCAGCTCGCCGCCCTGCGCGCGGCCTACGAGGCCTGTGCCGCCCAAGCCGACGACCGCGCCGGCAGCGGCGTCGCGCTCCATGCCCGGGCGCTGCTGGGGCGGATCCTGGCGCTGCTGGGCGAGCTGAAGGACCACGCCGACCCCGGACGCTGACACGCGGCCCGGCGCGTGCCGGATGCTACCGTCCTGTCGACGATCTCGGGTCCGATGATCGCGTGACGAGCCGGTGCCGCGCGTTCACCTTTAAGGCCCCCAGTCGCGGCCAAGGGAGACTTGCTGATGCGAAGACTCGCGCAGGCCCTATGCCTTCTCTGCGAAATTTCAGCCTGGACCGGCGCCACCCGGGCGCTCGCCGCCGAAGAGCCCGCGCAGGCGACGGGCGACGCCATCCGCCCCGAACCGGCCCAGGCGCACAAGGTCGTCTTCTCCTGCCCCAAGGACCAGACCCTGACCGTCGCGTTCGTCACCGCAGGCCAAGCGGAGCAAGCCGTGGTCCAGCCGCCGAGCGGCTCCGCCGTGACGCTCCCGATTCAGCCGAGCGGTTCCGGCTTCCGCTATGCGGACGAGACGCACGAACTGCGCGGCAAGGGCCAGGAGGTGATCTGGACCGACGCGTCCAAGCGCCCGATCGTGTGCACCGAGCAGATGTCGGCCCCCTCCGGCACGTCACCGCGATAGCGCGCCAGCCTCCTGTGCGCCTCCGAACCGGCATCCCTTCCGACGGAGGGCCACCGAAAGCGGCGCCTCCGCGGCGCCGAACCCCTATCCCAGGCCCGCAAAGCGGATATCGGCCACGTGCCTTGAAGGTACGGATCGGCCTCAAATTTAATCCCGATCGAAATCGAACGCGTCGGCATTTACCGAAAGCCATAATACATGGATAATAGCAATATCTGGGGCGATCCAGACTTATGTTGATTTTGACGAGCTATAGTTACATAGGTAGACTCGATGACGCCTGAGAGACCGCGGCTCGCGATTATAATAAATTGCTACAACTACGAAAATTATGTCCGGCATTCGATCGAGAGCGTCGTTTCTCAGGATACAACACACTGCGATGTGATTGTCATCGATGACGGGTCCACGGACCGATCGTGGGATGAAATCGAGAAATTCGGTCTTCGATCGTTCCGGAAAGAGAACGGCGGCCAAGTGAGCGCGTGCCGATACGGCGTCTCCAAGACAGACGCGCCTTTCGTACTGTTCCTGGATGCCGACGACGAGCTGATGCCCGGCGCAATACAGAAAATCATCCTCCATCTCGACGAAGGAGTCGCGAAGCTTCAGTTCCCTCTGCTTCGGATCGACAGCACCGGATCCGTCATCGGCCCCGCCTTTCCGAAACTGGCCGACGCGCGCGACCGCGGCCTCTTCGTCGATGCAATCGAGAAGGCCGGCACCTACATCACTCCGCCGACCTCGGGCAATGTGTTCCGCAGGGATCTGTGCACGCTGCTGGACGACGCGCATTACGACTCCGCGGTCGACGGCATCATGCTGCTGGCCGCTCCGTTCTACGGCGATGTCGTGAGTCTTTCCGAGCCGCTCGGACGCTATCGGCTGCACAACAGGAACAAATCCGGCAGCAACCGGGTGCCGGCGCCGACGCTGCTCAGACGGCACCAGAAGCGATTTGTCGATCGCCTGTCCCACCTGAGAACGATATTAATCGAGAAGGATGGAAAATGTAATATCGGCAACTCGACAGAAATGTATATGTATTCTCGGTACAGAAATTACATCGATATCATTGAATTCCGGCGCATCACATGGAGGAGCGCCATCGTCACGGCAACATCTTTCCCGAGCTGGTACAATCCCATCAAGCGCCTGTCCGTCGTCGTGTTTTTGCTCGCGTGTTTGGTTCTGCCGCTTAGTACAATCCGATCGCTTCTTGAGGCACGTCTGACCAGGACTTGGCGGCCGGTGGTATCGAACATCCGCACGTTGGGCATGGCCCGGTCCGGCTGACGGCGCGTTGTCGGATCGCCTATTCGAGCCGGTTCTTTACGGCTGCGCGTGCACCTAGAGGGTTCATGCGGCCATCCATGCGCATGCCGACTCGACGGATCCGCCCTGCACAGCCAACGATCCCTGCGCGACCGTGGGGGACCCATGTCGAACTCGGACCTGATCCGCGCGGCGGTCCGAAGGCGGGTTCCGGTCCCTGCGCTGAGCAAATTCAGTCACTCGATCAAATATTTCTGGACCTTTGCACAATGCGCGCCGTATCCATTCAATATCAGTCCCGCACGCGATAGTCATTCAACAGGCGTTTTGCCAATACATTCGGATCGCCCTTGAATGTAGGTCCCTGAACGACGCGGGCCAGGAGGCATATGCGATCCGGATGCCTGCTGACGGCCCAGAATATGCGTCCTGAACCTTCAGAGACCTGACGATCGGCATGACGGACGCAATGACTATCTTTTACCGGAGCACCACGGGGGGCACGCCACCTGGCGCCCCCCTCGTCGTCGTCCGGTCCTGCAGGACGCGCCGGCTTCCGGCGGCGGCGCGCTAAACGATGGGCTCCTCTCCCTCCGAGCCGGGCGCCGTCATCGTCATCGGCGCAGGCGTCATCGGGTTGTCCGCCGCGCTCGCCCTGCGCGCCCGGGGCCTGTCGGTCACGGTGCTCGACCGCGAGGGCCCGGCGGCCGGGGCCAGCGCTGGCAATGCCGGGGCCTTCGCCTTCACCGACATTCTGCCGCTGGCCTCGCCCGGCATCCTCCGGAAGGCGCCGCGCTGGCTGCTCGACCCGCTCGGGCCGCTCTCGGTGCCGCCGGCCTACGCCCCGCGAATCCTGCCGTGGATGCTGCGCTTCTGGCGGGCCTGCGCGCCGGAGCGCGTCCGCCGGGCGACGGCCGCCCAGACCGCGCTCATGGATTGTTCGCGGGATGCGCTGGAGCCGTTCCTCACGGCGACGGGCACATCGGCGATGCTGCGCAAGGAGGGCAACCTCCAGGTCTACGAGGGGAGGCCCGAGTTCGAGGCCGCCCTGCCGGGCTGGCACGTGCGCGCGGATCACGGCATCGCCTTCGAGCACCTCGACGCCGCCGCGATGGCGGCGATCCAGCCGGGCCTGTCGCCGCGATTCACCCACGGGACATTCACGCCCGGCTGGTTCTCGATCGCGGACCCGAAGGACTACGTGCTCGCCCTGGCCGAGCGCCTGCGGGCCGAGGGCGGCACGATTGCGCGCGCCGCCGTGACAGCGCTCCGGCCCACGGAGGACGGCGTCGCCGTCGTGACGCAAGCCGGCACGCGCCACGCCGCGCAGGTCGTGGTCGCGGCCGGGGCGTTCTCGCACCGGATCGCCCGCAGCCTCGGCGAGCGGATCCCGCTGGAGACCGAGCGCGGCTACAACACGACCCTGCCCGAGGGCGCCTTCGACCTGCGCACGCAGGTCACCTTCGGCGGCCACGGCTTCGTGGTGACGCGCCTGTCGTCCGGCATCCGGGTCGGCGGCGCGGTGGAACTCGGCGGCCTCGACCGGCCGCCGGACTTCCGGCGCTCGGACGCGATGCTGCGCAACGCAAAACGCTTCCTGCCGGGCCTGAACACCGAGGGTGGTCGGCCCTGGATGGGGTTTCGCCCGTCGCTGCCCGATTCCCTGCCGGCGATCGGCCATGCCGCGGCCACGCGGCGGGTCGTCTACGCCTTCGGACACGGCCATCTCGGGCTGACCCAGTCGGCGGGCACGGCCCGCCTCGTCGCGGACCTCGTCACCGGCGCGCCGCCAGCGATCGACCTCGCGCCGTTCTCGCCCCAGCGCTTCCGATAGGGCTTCAAACAGGACTTGCCGCCATGGCCAACCACACCTTCTCCTGCCTCGACGGCCATACCTGCGGCAACCCGGTCCGCCTCGTCTCGGGCGGCGGCCCGATCCTCGAAGGCACGACCATGCTGGAGAAGCGCGCCCATTTCCTGCGCGCCTTCGACTGGATCCGCACCGGGCTGATGTTCGAGCCGCGGGGCCACGACATGATGTCGGGTTCGATCCTGTATCCGCCGACGCGGGCCGATTGCGACGTCGCGATCCTGTTCATCGAGACCAGCGGCTGCCTGCCGATGTGCGGCCACGGCACGATCGGCACGGTCACCATGGCGATCGAGAACGGCCTGGTCACCCCGCGCGAGCCGGGCAAGCTCGCCATCGATGCGCCGGCCGGCAAGGTGGAGGTGACCTACCGGCAGGAGGGCCGCTTCGTGGAGGAGGTGCGGCTGCGCAACGTGCCGGGTTATCTCCACGCCGAGGGGCTGACCGCGCAGGTCGAGGGCATCGGCGAGATCGTGGTCGATGTCGCCTATGGCGGCAACTTCTACGCCATCGTCGAACCGCAAAAAAACTTTCGGGACATGGCGGACCATTCCGCCGGCGAGCTCATCGCCCTGTCGCCTCGACTCCGGGCGGCGCTCAACGCCCAATACGACTTCGTCCATCCCGAGCATCCGGAGATCCGCGGCCTGTCCCACATTCTCTGGACCGGCGCGCCGCGCCATCCCGAGGCCCAGGCCCGCAACGCCGTGTTCTACGGTGACAAGGCAATCGACCGCTCGCCCTGCGGCACCGGTACCTCGGCCCGCATGGCGCAGCTCGCCGCCAAGGGCCGGCTGAAGGCCGGCGATGATTTCGTGCACGAGTCGATCATCGGCTCGCTGTTCCGCGGCCGGGTCGAGGCTGCCACGACCATCGCCGGCAAGCCTGCGATCGTGCCCTCGGTGGCCGGCTGGGCACGCCAGACCGGCATCAACACGATCTTCATCGACGACCGCGACCCGTTCGCGCACGGCTTCGTGGTGACGTAGCGCGGCAATTCGATAGGGGGCGGCCGACTTTCGGCAAAAGGACGCTTCAGATCAGGAGAGCCCGAACCGCGGAAGCAGATCCGAGAGAGTGACGGCACCCTCCGTCTCGTATCGCGTCCGTCCCCGCGAACCTTCGAGGGGACGGACGCCGCGTCTGGGGTCTGCCGAACGCGCCGGCCTAATGCGTGGGGATCAGAAATCCGCCCCCGCCGGGGTTGGGAGCGGTGACTTCTCCCTCGGGCGCTCGGTGATGAGGGCTTCCGTGGTGACCAATAGGCCCGCCACCGAAGCGGCGTCCTGCAGGGCGGTGCGCACCACCTTGGCCGGATCGACGATGCCGGCCTCGATCAGGTCGCCGTAGACCTCGGTCTGCGCATCGAACCCGTAGGTGTCGGAGCCGCTCTCGATGACCTTCGCGACCACGATCGAACCCTCGACGCCGGCATTGGCCGCGATTTGGCGGATGGGCGCTTCGAGGGCCTTGAGCACGATGGCGATGCCCGCCTTCACGTCGGCATTGTCGGTCTTGATGGCGGAGACCACCACCTTGGCGCGCAGCAACGCGGTGCCGCCGCCCGGGACGATGCCCTCCTCGATCGCCGCCCGGGTGGCGTTCAGCGCGTCGTCGACCCGGTCCTTCTTCTCCTTCACCTCGACTTCGGTGGCGCCGCCGACGCGGATCACCGCGACGCCGCCCGCGAGCTTGGCCAGGCGCTCCTGCAGCTTCTCGCGGTCATAGTCCGAAGTGGTCTCCTCGATCTGCGCCTTGATCTGCGCGATACGCCCGGCAATCTCCGCCTTGTCGCCGGCACCGTCGACGATCGTGGTGCTCTCCTTCTCGATGCGGACCCGCTTGGCCTGCCCGAGTTGGGGCAGCGTCACGTTCTCGAGCTTGATGCCCAGATCCTCCGAGATGGTCTGGCCCTTGGTGAGGATCGCGATGTCCTCCAGGATCGCCTTGCGGCGATCGCCGAAGCCCGGCGCCTTCACGGCCGCGACCTTCAGGCCGCCGCGCAGCCGGTTCACCACCAGCGTCGCCAGAGCCTCGCCCTCGATATCCTCGGCGATGATCAGCAGCGGCCGGCCGGACTGCACGACCGCTTCCAGGATCGGGAGCAGCGGTTGCAGGGTGGAGAGCTTCTTCTCGTGGATGAGGATGTAGGGGTCTTCGAGCTCGGCGATCAGCTTCTCCGCGTTTGTGACGAAGTACGGGGAGAGATAGCCGCGATCGAATTGCAGCCCCTCGACCACGTCGAGCTCGGTCTCGGCGGTCTTGGCCTCCTCGACGGTGATCACGCCCTCGTTGCCGACCTTCTGCACCGCCTCGGCGATGAGCCGGCCGATCTCCTTGTCGCCGTTGGCCGAGATCGTGCCGACCTGCGCGATCGCGTCGGAGGACGTCACCTTGCGGGCGCGCTCGGTGATATCCTTCACCGCGGCGGCGGTGGCGAGGTCGATGCCGCGCTTGAGGTCGAGGGGGTTGAAGTTCGCGGCGACCGCCTTGGCGCCCTCGCGGACGATGGCCTGCGCCAGCACGGTCGCGGTGGTCGTGCCGTCGCCGGCCAGATCGTTGGTCTTCGAGGCCACCTCGCGCAGGAGCTGGGCGCCGAGATTCTCGAAGCGGTCCTCCAGCTCGATCTCCTTGGCGACGGTGACGCCGTCCTTGGTGATGCGCGGCGCGCCGAAGCTCTTCTCGATCACGACGTTGCGGCCCTTCGGGCCGAGGGTGACCTTCACGGCATCGGCCAGGATATCGACCCCGCGCAGAAGCCGCTCGCGCGCATCGCCGGAAAACTTCACGTCCTTTGCAGCCATGTCCAATCTCCCAAGTCTAAGGTTGTGAAGCCTGTTCAGGCCGCGATGACGCCGAGGATGTCGGATTCCTTGAGGATCAGGAGGTCTTCACCATCGACCTTGATCTCGGTCCCCGACCATTTGCCGAACAGGACGCGGTCCCCGGCTTTGACATCGAGCGGGGTCACCCGACCGGCTTCGTCACGGGCGCCGGGGCCGACGGCGACGACCTCGCCCTCCTGCGGCTTCTCCTTGGCGGTGTCCGGAATGATGATGCCGCCCTTGGTCTTCTCGTCGCTCTCGACGCGGCGCAGCAGCACGCGATCGTGCAGGGGTCGAAGGGCCATCGGGATCGAATCTCCAGTCTGACGAGCCTCCGGCGCGCCCTGATCCAGGCCCGCCGACACCGAATAAGGTGTCCAGAGACGTTCTTTATGTCAACGGAGATGTTCTTTTAAAAGAACGCGCTTCGGCAGAGTGTTCGAACAGCAGAACCGGTGGGACCGGAAATATTTTCCCGTAGCCGTCCTACCCGTGCACGCGGTTCGTAGGGTGCTTCACACGCGGCTCTCGGAACCTGTTCGACCGCGCGCTCGCTGTAGCCTGACGGTTCTGACCGACGTGTATCCCAATCTTCCCCTCATCCTGAGGTCCTGCGCAGCAGCATCGAAGGAGCCCTCCAGGGATCGCGTGGCTGGCTGGAGGGCTCCTTCGAGGGCTCCGCTGCGCTACGCCACCTCAGGATGAGGTCGAGAGGGGATAGGGTTGGTCAGACAGGCCTTCAGTGAAGCAAAAAGTCCCGGGACACCGCGCGCAGTTCGGCCGGCTTCAGGAGCTGGCAATGCATGACCTTCACGGAATGCACCGGGCCGTCGAGCTGCTCCTGCCAGAAGGCCAGGAACTTCTTCAATTCGGGGAGATGGGGAAACAGATCCAGCTGCTGCCAGACGAAGGTCTGGAGAAGATGCGGATAATCGGGGAGGTGATAAAAAATCTCCGCCGTGGTCAGGCTGTAGCCTTCGATCCAGGAAGGACGCTTTTTCGAGGTCGCCATCACCCAACTCGCTGAAGCCGGTTGACCGAGACGGTAAGCTAACCCGGGCGATTTGCCGCCTCAAGGAAACGGTTCGCCATATTCCCGCGTGTCGACAGATGCTTGTGCCACGGGGAAGGCCCGGCGCACGGCCTCCGTCAGCCGGCGCGGAGTTCCTCGACGATCTCCCGCTTGAGCCGGCCGAAGCGTTCGTCGGTCAGCAGCGCCGCGTAGCGCCGCGACCGGCCGAACGGCACCGGGATCTCCCGGGCGACGCGGCCGGGCCGCGCGCTCAGGACGAGGATGCGGTCGGCCAGGAACAGTGCCTCCTCGATGTCGTGGGTGACGAACAGCACCGTCGCCCCCGTGGCCTCACGGGCGATCAGCAATTGCTCCTGCATCGACAGCCGCGTCTGGGCGTCCAGCGCGCCGAAGGGCTCGTCCATGAGCAGGATGCGCGGTTCCGAGATCCAGGCCCGGGCGATGGCCGCGCGCTGCCGCATGCCGCCGGACAGCTCGTAGGGGGCGTGGTTCTCGAAGCCGTCGAGCCCCATCAGGGCGATCAGGCGGGCCGCCCGGGGGCGGTAGAGCGCGGCCGGCACGCCGGCGAGGCGGGGCGCGAAGGTGATGTTGTCGAACACCGACAGCCAGGGGAACAGCAGCGCCTCCTGGAACACGATGCCTCGGTCCGGGCCGGGCTCCCGGACCGGACCGCCCTCGACGACGATGCGCCCCTCGGTGGGTTGCTCGAAGCCGCAGAGCAGGTCCAGCACGCTGGACTTGCCGCAGCCGCTGGGGCCGAGCAGACAGACGAACTCGCCGTCCCGGATCGCGAAGGAGAGGTGCTCCAGGGCCGCGGTGACGCGCCCCGTCCGCCCATCGACGAATCGCTTCGCCACGTCCTCCACGACGATCAGCGGGTCAGGTAACGGTGGCAGTCGGGTGGCCTGGAGGTCGGGCGGCAGGATGTGCACGGTCACGGATCAGCTCCTGCCGGCCCAGGGCGTGGCCCAGCGCTGAAGCCCGACGAGGGCGAGGTCGAGGGCGTAGCCGGTGGCGCCCAGGAGCACGATGCCGAGCATGACCACGTCGGTGCGCAGGTAGGCGCCGGCATTGACGACCATCCAGCCCAGCCCGGCCTCCGAGGCGATCATCTCGGCCGCGATCAGGGTGGTCCAGCCGATGCCGAAGGCGAGCCGCACCGTTACGAACAGGTCGGGCAGGATCGCCGGCAGGATCACGAACCGGAACATCGTGAATCCGCGCGCACCGAGTGCGCGCGCCGCCCGCAATTGCTGCCGCCGCACCTGGCTCACGGCGGCGGCTGCCCCGACGACGATGGTCAGGACGGTGGACAGGTAGATCAGCAGGATCTTGGAGGTCTCGCCGATGCCGAACCAGAGGACGACGAGGGGGATCAGGGCGAGCTTCGGCAGCGGGCGCAGGAACTGGACGAACGGGTCGACCAGCGCGCCGAGGACCGGCGACATGCCCATGGCGATGCCGAGCGGCACCCCCGTGACGATCGCGGCCAGGAATCCGGCCAGCGATCGCGCGAGGCTGAGGAGCACATGATCCCAGAGGGGCGTCTGCCGATAGCCGTCGCGCATCAGGTCCGCCGCCGTCGCGAGGATCTCCGAGGGCGGCGGCACGAGCAGCGCATCGACCAGCGACAGGCGGGACGCCGCCTCCCAGACCAGGAGCATGAGCAGCACCGACACCGCACCCAGCAGAGCGCGGTGGGGAAGCGAGAGCCGACTCACGCGGGAAAGGCGCGGTTGAGCAGGTCGTAATTCACGAACGGCCCGAAGGAGGCCGGGATGCCGCCGCGCTTGATCTCGCCGCTCTCCGCCAGGAAGTCGGCGGTGTCCGAGAGTGCCTTGAGGAACGGTGCCGCGCTCGCCTTGGCCGTGCGCCCCCAGTATTTCGGGCCGAGCTGCTCCTGGAAGGTCGGATAGGACAGGCCGACCAGCGTGTCCCGCACGGCCTCGAAGGGCGCGCCGAAATCCTCGGCCAGGGTTCGGGCCACGCCCTCGGGATCCGCCCGGTAGCGGTCGAACTGGGCCTGCACGGTGCGCAGCCAGGTGACCACGGTCTCGGGGTAGCGCTGGGCGAAATCCGTCCGCACCACCGCCGAGTTCCAGAAGAAGAAGCCGTGCGGCTGGAGATCGCCGGAGACCAGGAGCTGCCTCCCGCCCGAGCCGAGCAGGTCGCTCCAGAACGGCCCGTTGATGTAGGTGCCGTCGATGTCGCCGCGTTTCCAGGCGGCGATCGTCTCGGGCTGGCCGAGGGGCAGGCGCTTGACCTTCGCGGGATCGAGCCGGTTGATCCGGATCACCGCCTCCAGGGCGAAGGCCATGGTGGAGGACGGCGCCACGGCGATGCGCTTGCCCTCCAGCTGCTTGACCGCCGTGATCTCGGGCCTGACCACGAGGCGCTCGCTGGTCGCCACCACCTCGGGCGAGCCGAGGATCTGGATCGGCAGCCCGCGCGAGATACCCGCGGCGATCGGGGTGCTGCCGAAGATCGCGAAGTCGAGCTTCCCGGCCGCGAGCAGCTGCAGCGCCGGCCCGCCCGACGGAAACGGAATCCACTCGACCCCCGTGCCGAGGGCGGTCTCGAACGCGCGGTCATGCTTGCCGATCACCCAGGCCCGGGGTGCCGTGAGGTAGCCGATCCGGACCACCGAAGGCTTCGCACCCTGCTGAGCGCCGCCGGTGCCCGGCAGGGCCACGGTCCCGAGCGCGCCCGCGCCGAGCGCCAGCACGCGGCGGCGGGACAGGGTCGTTCGATCGCGTGTCATGGGGAGTGCCTTGGATGCGCAGGCGCGCCTGTCCGTTGAGGCCGTGGTCTCGGACGGCGCGGGAAGAACCGGGATGCCGATGCCCGACCGGCTGCTTTCAGCAATCCCGATCCTGCAATCGGTCGAGCCCGAAGAAAGGGGTCTTGCTGCGGAAGAAAGCGCGAGGAGGCATCGGCGACATTCTCGCCTAACCATCTCCCAGGTCAACAGAATGTGTTCTTCGTATCAAACGGCCAAGCTGAAAATCCCTGCCCCGTCCAGACCTACATTTGGCATGTCCTTCTTCCGGCGCCGCGTTACGGTGCGGGCGCGGATCTGTGCGGTCGTTGAGTCGTCAAAACCCCGTCGATACCTTCACCGCCGGCCGATCTTAGCGAGACCGATCACATCAATGCGATCATACACCTGAGAAGCACAGTGATCCTATAACCGGCCACTGTCGCCTATGGGAAGAAAATTGCCGGCGAAGCCAAGCGCCGGGAACGTGATAATCTGCGCCCTCCCGTCCACTGAGGTACCGGTTTTGCCCACGGATCGTATCGTCCTGACCGAGAATATTGCCGCCACGGCCCGTCAGGTCTTCGCGCAGGCGGGCCTCGACGCTGTGCAGCAGCTGTCGCACGCCATCGGCGTCACCGATGCGCCGCGCATCGCCGATACCAACGTGCTCGGGATCCGCTCGCGGACGAAGATCACCCCCGAGCTTCTCGACGCGTTGCCCAACCTGACCGCCATCGGCTGCTTCAGCGTCGGCACCAATCAGGTCGATCTCGAGAGCGCCCGGGCGCGCGGAGTGCCGGTCTTCAACGCGCCGTTCTCGAACACGCGCAGCGTCGCCGAACTGACGATCGGCGAGATCGTCATGCTGCTCCGGCGCATCCTGCCGCGCTCGGCCTCCGCCCACGAGGGCGGGTGGGACAAATCGGCTTCGGGATCCTTCGAGGTCCGCGGCAAGACCCTGGGGATCGTCGGCTACGGCAATATCGGCTCGCAGCTGTCCAACCTCGCCGAAGCGATGGGCATGCGGGTCATCTTCCACGACCTGACCGACAAGCTGCGGCACGGGAACACCGAGCCCGTGGACAGCCTTGAGATCCTGCTCGCCTCCAGCGATGTCGTCAGCCTGCACGTCCCGGAAACGCCTGCAACGCACGGGCTCATGAGCGCGGAGCGCATCCGGTCGATGAAGCCCGGGGCCTATCTGATCAACAACAGCCGCGGCACGGTGGTGGATCTGGAGGCTCTGGCGCAGGCGTTGCGGGACGGGCGTCTCGGCGGCGCGGCGATCGACGTGTTTCCGGTCGAGCCGAAATCCAATGCGGAGCGCTTCGTGTCGCCGCTTCAGGGTCTGCCGAACGTCATCCTCACCCCGCATATCGGCGGATCGACCGAAGAGGCGCAGGACCGCATCGGCGCGGAGGTCGCTCGCAAGCTGGTCGATTACGCGCAGACCGGCTCCACCCTCGGCGCCGTCAACTTTCCGCAGGTGCAATTGCCGCCGCGCCTGTCCGGCGCGCGCTTCCTCCACGTGCACCGGAACGTGCCGGGCGTGCTCGGCAAGATCAACGCGATCTTCTCGGGCCGCGCGCTCAACATCGATGCGCAGTACCTGCAGACCGATGGGGAATTCGGCTACGTCGTGGTGGACGCGTCGGTGCAGCTGCCGGAGGCGGACGCGGTTCTCCAAGCGCTCCGGAGCATCGACGGCACCGTGCGCGCCCGGCACCTCGCGCAACGGGCCGCATCAGCGGCGCGGGCCAAAACCCGTCTTCCCGCGACCGCGGCCCGTATTCGGCAGCGCGCTGAAGCTTTGCTTTCCTGAATTCAAAATTTCTGGCAGCTTGTGAGGCCTCGAACGCGGGCGGAGCCGGTCTCCGCCGCCATCCGGGACCGGGATCGTTCGTCGCCGCGCCGGAGCCGTCCGCGGCCGCCGCCGCGCGACGTGCAAGGGAGACCTTCACATGCCGCTGCCATCGTCAGGGCCACGCTCGACCCTGGCCTCCCTCGCCGTCATCGCGGCGGTCTGCGCCGGCGCCACCGGCGCGTTCGCCTACACCGCGGGCTGGCTCTCGCCCGACCGCCTGACGCCGACGAAGCTGGTCGACGCGCTCGCTCCACCGACGGGGCCGGTTCCCGGGCACCGGCGCAACCACGCCAAGGGGATCTGCTTCACGGGCGTGTTCGAGGCCAACGGCAACGGCACCGCGCTCTCACGGGCTCGGGCGTTCGAGATCGGGCGCCATCCGGCCCTGGGGCGGTTCAACCTCGGCACGCCCAATCCCGGCGCAGCGGACGCCACCGTCCGGGTGCGCGGCCTGGGCCTGCAGATCGCGACGGACGATGGCGCGGTGTGGCGCGCCGCCATGATCAACGCGCCGGTCTTCCCGGTCGCCACCCCGGAGGCGTTCTTCGAGCTCCTGCGGGTTCCCGCGAGCAAGGAGCCCAACGCCATGGCGGCCTTCGTCGCCGCGCATCCGGACTTCGCCCCGTTCGGCGCCTGGGCCAAGAGCCCCGACTGGACCGCGAGCTACGCGCAGGAGCCCTACAACAGCCTCGACGCCTTCCTGTTCACCAACGCATCCGGGGCCGAGCAGGCGGTGCGCTGGTCGTTCCGCCCGCAGGCGCAGGCCGAGCGGATCACACCCGACGAGCTCGGCAAGCGCGGCGCGGCCTATCTGGAGCGGGAGATCACCGAGCGGGTCGCGGCCGCGCCGCAGCGCTGGAGCCTGATCCTGACCGTCGCAGATCCCGGCGACCCGACCGCGGATCCGAGCCGCGCCTGGCCGGAGGGACGGCGCAGCGTCGAGGCCGGCACCCTGGTGGTCGAGCGCATCGAGCCCGAGGCGGACGGCCCGTGCCGCGACATCAACTTCGATCCGACGATCCTGCCGGACGGCATCCGGGTCTCCGACGACCCGTTCCCGGCGGCGCGCTCGGCAGCCTACGCGCGATCCTACGATCTGCGCACCGCGGAGGCGAAGGATTATTCCAAGCGCACCTCGGAGGCGGGGCGATGACGACCGACCGGACGCGTTTCACAGGCGGCCAGAGGCTCCTGCACTGGTCGATGGCCGTGTGCATCATCGCGATGTTCTTCATCGGGGTCGGCATGGTCTCGACGATTATGCCGACATACGTGCCACTGCTCGCGACCCATAAGACCCTGGGTGTCGCGATCTTCGTCCTCGCCCTGATCCGCCTGGCGGTGCGGGCGCGAAGCGGGACGCCGCCCCTGCCAGCCGACCTGCCGGCCCCGATGAAGCTCGCCGCGCACCTGTCCCATTACGGACTCTACGGGCTGATGTTCGCGATGCCGCTGCTCGGATGGGCGATGCTGTCGGCCGGCGCCTACCCGGTCGTGCTCTACGGCGACATCCGGCTGCCCGCGATCCTACCGCAGAACGCCGCGCTCCATACGCTGCTCTGGAACGCGCATTCCTACCTCGCCTTCGCGTTCTTCGCCCTGGTGCTGACCCATGTCGCGGCGGCGCTGTTCCACGCGCTGGTGCGCCGGGACGGCGTGTTCGAGGCGATGGCCCCCGTCGGATCGCGGAGCGGCACGCCGTCCCGGTGAGCCGGCGTCCATCGGTCGGGACGAGGCTCTAGGCATCGCCTCGAAAGGTGGTTGCCGGCTTTCGGGAAAAAGGCGATGCAGAACCAAAGGTCTAGCGCAGCACGCCTTCCGCCAGGGCGCGCTGGATTTCGCGCACGTCGGCCCCCTTCTTCAGGGTGCGCTCGATCGGCTGGGGCGTGCCCGAGACCCAGATCTTGAGCTCGGCATCGAGGTCGAAGGTGCCGGCCGTCTCCACCGAGAAGCGGACCACCGCCCGGTAGGGAATCGAGGTGAATTCGACCTTGCTGCCGGTGACGCCCTGCACGTCGATCAGGATGATCCGGCGCTCCGTGAACACGAACACGTCCCGGATGATCTTGAACGCCAGGCGCGCCGTCTCGCCGTCGATCAGGATGCCCGCGAGCCGCCGCTCCAGGGATGCGGCGTCGACCTCGCTGCCATGGCCGAGCAATCCGTCCAGCAAACCCATGGCTCGCACGCTCGCTTCGCCTGTTCCGGGGCCGACACCATGCCGTTCGGGTTCCGCGCCGGCAACAGGGCGGCGGTCCGAACCGGCCATCCGACGCGTTGGCGTTTCGGAGGACCGGCGCTAAAGCCCCTGGCATGTTCGATGACGCAGCCGCTCGGCGCTATCTCGCGGGACTGGCCCCGGTGGCTCCTGGCTCGGTACGCTGGCTCATCTATGACCAGGCCCGGCACTGGGTTTCGGTCGTGGACACCGAGATGGCATCGCTGCGGCAGGATTGCGCGCATGTCCTGAGCACTCTGCCGGAGGAGGACCCGAACGCATCCCTGGTCGAGGCGATCCGTGAGTTCCTCGCCGAGGGGCCTGACCGCACTCCGCACGTCATCGCCCTCTCCTGCGCCGTGCTGATGCAGAGCACGGGCGATCTCGATGCGGTCTTCGCTCGGATCCAGTCCGGCGTCATGGCGACCCTTGTCGATGCCGGGGACGTCGTGGTCAGGCCCATCACCGCATGACGCGACGGCGGTGCGTGCCCTGACACGGCCTCGCCACCATGGCGACGGCCGCCTGTTTGGGACCAGCAGCGCAGGCTCACGCGGCGTTGCGGAAGGCCGAGGGGGTCATGCCGACTGCGCGGGCGAAGTATCGGGAGAAATAGGCCGGATCCTGGAAGCCCAGCGCGTAGGCGATCTCGGAGACCGGCAGGGTCGAGTAGCGTAGGCCGCGCTTGGCTTCGAGGACGATCCGGTCCGCGATGAGCTGGCCGGGCGTGGTCTCGGCGACGGACCGGCAGGCGGCGCGCAGCCGGCCCGGCGTGGTGCCGAGCCGGTCGCAGTAGGTTTTGAGGTCGATGCCGGTCCGGAAGCTGTTCTCGACCTCCCTGCGGAAGCGGGCGACGATCCGCGTCTGGGCGGCGAGCTGCGTCGGCGCGCCGCTGCCGGCTTCGTCCATCAGCTGCGCCATCTCGATGAGAAGCAGCGTCAGACGGGCCGCCACGGCCGCGCTCCGGGCCGGTGCCGCCCTGGATTGCTCGGCCCAGAGCGCC
This sequence comes from Methylobacterium sp. J-072, assembly GCF_022829425.1. Lineage (NCBI taxonomy): Bacteria > Pseudomonadati > Pseudomonadota > Alphaproteobacteria > Hyphomicrobiales > Methylobacteriaceae > Methylobacterium > Methylobacterium sp. J-072. Next base: position 31,410 of record NZ_JAKSYK010000165.1, read on the forward strand.
TCGATCGCGGCGTCGAGCGGGCACGGCGGCGACAGCGCGAGGCTTCGCACCGAACCGAACACGCCCGACAGGGCCTGCTCCTCGCGCGTCAGCGCGTGGAGGAACGTATCCGAGACGGAAACGACCCGGCCCGCGCTGATCGTCTCGTAGACGAGGCCGTGCACGACGCCGGCCGGGATGATCAGCGCGCAGGGCGCCACGAACGCGGTCGCCTCCCCCTCCGCGGTCACGGTTCCATGCCCGTGCCGGATCAGGAACACCTGGTGCAGGTCCGCATGGGCGTGCGGCGTGATCCGCCACGCCGCAGCCCGACTGCGATCGTCCAGGTCTTCGACGTGCAGGAAGCGATCGTCGGGCGCCTGGGGCGGCTCGCCGTAGAGGAAATAGTGCGGGACGAGGGGTCTCGGCATCGGTGCGTCGGAGGCGGAATCGACACAAAAATACAAGGGAATCGCACGCGTCTCCATCCCCAAGGGCCGCCCGCCGCGGCAGGATGAAGCCGGAGACCGATCCGTCAGAGATCGGCACGAATCGGAGGAAACATGCGAACGCAGGTGGCGATCGTCGGCGCCGGGCCGGCGGGCCTCGTCCTCGCGCATCTCTTGCGGGCGGCGGGCATCGCGAGCGTGGTGATCGAGCGCCGGACGCGCGATTACGTCGAGGGCCGCGTCCGGGCCGGGGTGCTGGAACAGGGCACCGTCGCGGCGCTCGCCCGGCTCGGTCTCGACCGGCGTCTGCGCGCCGAGGGCCTCGTGCATACCGGCACGACTCTCGCCCTGGACGGGGAGACCTTTCGCATCGACATGGCCGATCTCACCGGCGGCGCCGTCACGATCTACGGCCAGCAGGAGGTGATGCGCGATCTGTTCGACGCGGCCGAGACGCACGGGATGCCGATCGTCTTCGAGGCGGCGGATGTGCACCTGCACGACATCAACAGCGCATCCCCGTCCGTCAGCTACCGGACCGCTGCCGGCACGCAGCATCTCGCCTGCGATGTCGTCGCCGGCTGCGACGGCTCCCACGGGATCTGCCGCCAATTCATCCCCGAGGCGATCCGAAAAACCTTCGAGCGGGTCTATCCGTTCGGCTGGCTCGGCATCCTGGCCGAGGTGCCGCCGGCGGCGCACGAGCTGATCTATGCCAGCCATGCCAACGGCTTCGCGCTGTCGAGCATGCGCTCGCCCACGCGCAGCCGCTACTACATCCAGTGCGGGATCGACGCGCGCATCGAGGATTGGCCCGACGCGCGCTTCTGGGACGAGCTGTGCCTGCGCCTCGGGCCCGAGACCGCCGCAGGCGTCGTGCGCTGGCCGGCCTTCGAGAAGAGCATCGCGCCGCTGCGCAGCTTCGTCGGCGAGCCGATGCAATATGGCCGCCTGTTCCTGGCGGGCGATGCCGCCCATAGCGTGCCGCCTACCGGCGCGAAGGGCATGAACCTCGCCGTGTCGGACGTGGTCATGCTGGCCGAAGCCTTGGAGGGCTTTTACGCCCGGAATGAACGATCCGGCCTCGACGGCTACTCGGCGCGGGCGCTGGCCCGGGTCTGGAAGGCCGAGCGCTTCTCCTGGTGGTTCACCGGGCTGACCCACCGCTTCCCCGAGGCGACCGGCTTCGACCGCCGCATGCAGGTGGCCGAATTCGCCTATCTGCGGACTTCGCGCGCGGCCCAGATGGCGTTCGCCGAGAACTACATCGGCCTGCCGATCGATCCGAGCACCGGACGGCTCTCGACGGAGGCACGCCCATGATCCGCGAGCCCATGATCCGCGACATGGCACCGGCCACCGATGTGCCGGCCCTGATCGACGCGAGCCCGGTCTCGGGCCTGCAACGCCTGACCTTCGGCCTGTGCTTCCTGATCGTGCTGCTCGACGGGTTCGACACCGCCGCGATCGGCTACGTCGCGCCCTCGCTCATGGCCGAGTGGGGCGTGCCGCGCGGGGCGCTGGCACCGGTCCTCAGCGCCGCCCTGTTCGGCCTCGCGCTGGGGGCGCTCGCGGCCGGCCCCGTGGCCGACCGCTACGGTCGCAAGGCCGTCCTGGTCGCCGCGGTCGCGGAGCTCGGGGCCGCCTGCCTCGCTTCCGCCTTCGCGACGGACATCACATGGCTCTGCATCCTGCGGTTCCTGACCGGCCTCGGCCTCGGGGCGGCGATGCCGAACGCCGTGACGCTGACCAGCGAGTACGTCCCGGCCCGCCGCCGGGCGCTCCTGATCAACCTGATGTTCTCCGGCTTCCCGCTCGGGGCGGCGTTCGGCGGCTTCCTGGCCGCCTGGATGATCCCGGCCTTCGGCTGGCGCAGCGTCCTGATCCTGGGCGGCGCCGCGCCCCTGCTGCTGGCCCTGCTGCTCGGCGCGCTCCTGCCGGAATCGATCCGCCATCTCGTCGCCCATGGGGCACCGGCGGAGCGCGTGGCGGCGATCCTGCGGCGGGTCGTGCCCGGCGTCGCCCCCGCCGGCCGCTACACCCTCGGCGAAACGACGCCCGGCGGAGCCGCCCCGGACGGGCCGGGCGGTCTGCGCCTCGTCCTCTCGCCGGCCTACGGCCTCGGCTCGGTGATGCTGTGGATCACCTATTTCTGCGGCCTCACGATCTTCTACGCCCTGGTCAACTGGATGCCGATCCTGTTCCGCGAGACCGGTCTCGACCCGCGCTCGGCGGCCCTGATCGCGGCCCTGTTCCCGCTGGGCGGCATCGGCGCCGTCCTGCTGGGCGCGCTGATGGACCGGCTCGACGCCGACATCGTGGTGGCGACGACCTTCGCGCTGACCGCACTCGCGGTCGCGCTGATCGGGCAGGCGGTCGGGCATCTCGCCCTGCTGATCCCGGCGGTGCTGGTCGCCGGCACCCTGATGAACATGGCGCAATCCTCGCTCCCCGCCCTCGCGGCGGCCTTCTACCCGACGCGGGGACGGGCCACCGGCGTGGCCTGGATGCTGGGGCTCGGCCGCTTCGGCGGCATCGCCGGCTCCTTCCTCGTCGGGGGCTTATCCGACTGGAGCCTGAGCGCGACCTTCGCGGTCGTGGCGATCCCGGCCGCGCTCGCCACCCTGGCCATCGTCGTCAAGCGCCTCGCCGGCGGTCGCCCGGGCGGTGCGACCCCCAAGCCGGCAGAAGCGCTCGGCCACTGACCACCATACGTCACCCCTCACGCCACCCGCCGGACAGGAGGATCCTCATGCCGGATGCCAGACCCTACAGAGCCGAGGATCCGGGCCAGCCGCCCTCGCTGTTCCCGCCCTATCGCTCCACGGCGTTGCGCAGCCCGCGCCAGCCGCTGGTGCGCGTGCCGCAAACGCTCACGGAGATCACCGGGCCGGCCGGCGCCTGGGAGGCGCTGATGGGGCCGGCGCTCGCCGACCTCACCCGCCACGCGCGCGGCCCGGGCGAGGCGATCGGGCAGCGGATCATCGTCTCCGGCCGAGTCCTCGACGAGGACGCCCGACCGGTGCCCGACACCGTCGTGGAGATCTGGCAGGCCAACGCCGCCGGGCGCTACATCCACCGCAACGACCAGTGGAACGCCCCCCTCGACCCAAACTTCACCGGCACGGGCCGCGTGGTCACCGACGCGCAGGGCCGCTACCGCTTCACCACGATCCGGCCCGGCGCCTATCCCTGGGGCAACCATCGCAACGCCTGGCGGCCGGCCCATATCCACCTGTCGCTGCTCGGCCCCGCCTTCGCGACCCGCCTGGTGACCCAGCTCTACTTCCCCGACGACCCGCTCATCGAGATCGATCCGATCGCCAACGCCGTGCCGCTGCCCTACCGCAACCGGCTGGTGGCGCGGTTCGACATCGACACGACCGAGCCGAACCACGCCCTCGGCTACGTCTTCGACATCGTTCTGCGCGGGCGCGACGCGACGCCCTGGGAGCCCTGAGATGACCGACGATCCCATCGGCCTGCCCCGCAACCCGGACCCGCGGCCCGACAACCAGGATCCGGCCCTGTTCGGCCAGACGCCCTGGCAGACGGTCGGCCCGTTCTTCCATTACGGCCTGCCCTGGAAGGGCGGCGCCGACCTCGTCGGCGGCAGCGACATCGGTGCGCGCACCGACCTGTTCCCGGAGGAGCACGACATCCTCCATCGCGCGCCGCCGCGCGGGCCGGTGCGCGGGGAGACCATCGCGCTCGTCGGCACGGTGCGCGACGGCGAGGGCCGGCCGGTCCCCGACGCGATGATCGAGATCTGGGGGGCCAACGCCGCCGGGCGCTATCACGGGGCGGCCGACGACCGCGCGGATGTGGCGATCGACCCCGGGTTCATCGGATTCGGCCGGGCGGCGGTCAGCGCCGCGGGCACCTTCCGGTTCCTCACGGTCAGGCCGGGCCCCGTGCCGCTCCAGGTCGGCGGGAACCGCTGGCAGGCCCCCCACATCGCCGTCGGCGTGTTCGGGCGCGGCCTGCTCAAGCGGCTCGTCACGCGCGTCTACTTCGCCGATGCCGACGCGAATGAAGAGGATCCGATCCTCGCTCTCGTTCCCGAGGCGCGTCGGCAGACCCTGGTCGCGCCCCGCGTAGGTGAGGATCCGCCGACCTACCGGTTCGATATCGTCCTGAGCGGCGACGGCGAGACCGTGTTCTTCGACCTATGACCTTCTCAGCCCTCGATTCCGGCCTGCTCGGGCCTCTCTTCGCCACCGCGGCGATGCGCGCCGTGTTCTCCGACGAGGCGCGCCTCGCCGCGATGCTGCGCGCCGAGGCGGCCCTGGCGCGGGCGGAAGCGGAGGCCGGCCTCGTGCCGGCCGCGCTCGCCGACGCCCTCGACGCGCTCACGCCCGCGGCGCTCGACCTGGAGGCCCTCGGCGCCGGCACCGCGCTCGCGGGCGTGCCGGTGATCCCCTTCGTGGCAGCCGTGCGCAAGCTGCTGCCGGTCGATCTGGAAGCGGGCTTCCACAAGGGCGCCACGACCCAGGACATCGCCGACACCGCCCTGGTCCTGCAGATGCGCGACGGCCTCGACCTGATCGCGGCCGAGAGCGCCGCCGTGCTCGCCGGCCTCCGGCGGATCGCGGAGGCGCATCGCGCCACACCCTGCGCCGGGCGCACCTACGGCCAGCACGCAGCGCCGATCAGCTTCGGCTACAAGGCCGCGACCTGGGCACTCGGCCTCGCCGAAGTGTCTTCGTACCTACCGGAGCTCCGCACACGCTTGCTGACCGCCTCGCTCGGCGGCCCGGTCGGCACGCTGGCGGGCCTCGGTGTGCAGGCGGAGATGGTGGCTCTGTCCTACGCCGCGCATCTCGGCCTCGCCCCCGAAACGGTGGCCTGGCACAGCCGCCGCGCCCGCATCGCCGAGGCCGGCGCCTGGCTGGCCCGGCTGCTCGGCAGCCTGGCGAAATTCGCCGGCGACGTGGCCCACCTCGCCTCGACGGAGGTCGGCGAGGTGTCGGAGCCGCATGTGCCGGGCCGGGGCGGCTCCTCGGCGATGCCGCACAAGCGCAATCCGGTCTCCGCCACGGTGATCCTGGCCGCCTTCGGCGCATCCAAGGGCCATGCGGCCACGCTGCTCGACGCGATGGTGAGCGCCCACGAGCGCGCGGCCGGTCCCTGGCATGCCGAGTGGCACGCCCTGCCGCAGCTCTTCGGCCTCGCCTCGGGCGCGCTGCGCGAGGCGCGCGGCCTTGCCGAGGGCCTGGTGATCGCGCCGGACCGCATGGCCGCCAATCTCGACCTCACCCGCGGCCTGCTCTTCGCCGACGCGGCCGCCGCGGCCTGCGCCCGGACGCTCGGCGCCGGGGCGGCCCACGCCCTGGTGGAGCGCGCGGCCGGAGAGGTCCGCGACACCGGCCGCGACCTGCGCAGCGTCCTAGCCGGCATGCCGGAGACGCACGGCGTCGATCTCGACCGCGCCTTCGACATCGACCGTCCGGTCGCGGCCGCCGCCGCGGCGACCGATCGGGCGCTGGCGCAGCTCGACCGGCTCGCCGCCCGCCTCACCCCTTCGACCCCGGAGCCGACATGCCCCTGATCCCCGTCAACGGCCTCGACATCGCCTACGACCTCACCGGCCCAAGCGGCGCGCCGGTGGTCGCCTTCTCGAACTCGCTCGGCACGACCCGGGCAATGTGGGACGGCGTGGCCGCCGCCTTGCGCGGGCGCTACCGGGTGCTGCGCTACGACACACGCGGCCACGGCGCCTCGGCCACCCGCGATGCGCCCGCCGAGATCGCGGACCTCGCAGGCGACCTGTTGGGCCTGCTCGACGGGCTCGGCATCGGCCGCGCTCATCTCGTCGGGCTCTCGCTCGGCGGCATGACGGTGCAGGCCCTGGCCGCCGCGGCGCCGGACCGGGTCGCGAGCCTGACCCTGATGGCGACCGCCGCCTACATGCCGAGCGAGGCGAGCTGGAACGAGCGGGCCGCCGCGGTGCGGGCGCAGGGTACGGCGGCGATCGTCGACGCGACGCTCGGGCGCTGGTTCACCCCCGACTTCGCCGAGCGGGCGCCGGCGGTGGTGGCGCCGATCCGGGAGGCGTTCGCGGCCTGCGACCGGGCCGGCTACGCGGTCGCCTGCGGGGCGATCGGGCGGATGGATCTACGGCCGGTGCTCGGCCGTATCACGGCGCCGACGCTGGTGATCGCCGGGCGGGACGACCCGGCGACGCCGCCGGCGATGGCCGAGGAGATCTGTGCAGGCATCCCCCAGGCGGAGCTGGTGCTGATTCCGCGAGCCGCACACTTGTTGGCGGTCGAGCACCCGGAGGCGGCGGCAGCCCATTTGCTCGGCTTCCTCGACCGCCATCGCACGGCGCCGGCTCCCACAGGCGCGGTGCCATTCGAGACTGGTCTCGCCAACCGTAAGGCCGTCCTCGGCGAGGCGCATGTGGAGCGCTCGCTCGCCGCCGCCGGTGCCTTCGCCGGGCCGTGGCAGGATTTCATCACCCGGACCGCGTGGGGCGAGGTCTGGGGCGACCCGCGCCTGCCCTGGAAGACGCGCTCACTCGTGACCCTGGCGCTGATGGTCGCCCTCGGGCACGAGGAGGAGTTCAAGCTCCATATCCGCCCCGCGCTCGCCAACGGTGTCGATCTGGAGGAGTTGCAGGCGCTGCTCCTGCAGATCGCGATCTACGCCGGCGTACCGGCCGCGAATGGTGCGTTCCGCTGGGTGCGCGACACCCTGGGGGCCGATGCTCGGGAGGTCTCGACGACCTGAGGGGCACGGGACAGGGCGGGCGGACGGCCGCTGCGCGGCGGATCGGTCCGGCGAGCGGACGTGCATCGAACGCGGGGTCACCTGCAGTCCATTTCGGATCGCAGGCCAAAAATATGCGCCCGCCCACTAGACGACCGGTCTAATCGCGTCTATCTCAGCGTCATGGCACGCCTGAACGCACATACCGACACCCGGCAGGAGATCCTCGACACCGCCTATGGTCTGGTGGGGGCGAAGGGGTTTTCCGGCGTGGGGCTCAACGAGATCCTAGCTACGGCCGGGGTGCCGAAGGGGTCATTCTACCACTATTTCGGCTCGAAGGAGGCTTTCGGCGAGGCGCTGCTCGACGACTACTTCGAAACCTATCTGGCCGATCTCGACACGACTCTCGCCGAGCCAGGCCTGAGCCATGCCGAGCGCCTGATGAACTACTGGCGGAAATGGCAGGCGACGCAGGGCAGCGTCGACTACCAGCGCAAGTGCCTGGCGGTGAAGCTTGCCGCGGAAGTCTCGGACCTGTCCGAAACCATGCGCCTCGCCCTCAAGGGCGGGACCGCCGGGATCATCGAGCGGCTGGCCCGGGCGATCGAAGCGGGTGTCGCGGAGGGCTCGCTGACCGTTGCTGGCGAGCCGCATACGACCGCCGAGACGCTCTATCACGTCTGGCTCGGCGCGAGCCTGATGGCGAAGATCGTGCGGACCGACGCACCGTTCGAGGCAGCGATGGCAACGACACGACAGATCCTCGGCCTGTCCTCACGCTGACGCGCGGCCAGACGGAGGCAGCCAGACCCTACACGCTTGTGCTCGAATTAAAGACGACTGGTCTACTCAAAGACGATCAAACACACCTTGCCGAGGCCGGCGAGGAACCGGGAACCCAACGAGGAGAAAGCTCATGCCGTACCGCACGACAACGTTTGCCCTCCCCTCCCTCGGCATCGCCGGGTTGGGGGCGGCCCTGCTCGGGCCCCCAGCTGCCTCGGCGCAGGAGAGGATCACCCTGGAATCCATCGGCGCCGTCCGCATGGCCAGGGCCGAGGAGATCCGCCGCGCGAACCCGGAAATCCGGTCGGTGGCGACGAGGCCGGCACGCGAGCAGATCGCGGAGCGCCCGTCGAAGGCGCAGTAACGCCGCCCCGTCTTTCCACCCACCACCCGACGCCCGTCATCCCAACCCGATCAATCCTGGAAACCACGGAGAGCGACGATGAAGATCCTGATGGTGCTGACCTCCCACGACCGGCTCGGCGACACAGGCCGGAAGACCGGCTTCTGGCTGGAGGAGCTTGCCGCCCCCTACTACATGTTCAAGGATGCCGGTGCGGAGATCGTGCTGGCCTCGCCCCAGGGGGGCCGACCGCCGCTGGACCCGAAAAGCAGCGAGCCGGCCTCCCAGACCGACGCGACGCGCCGGTTCGAGGCGGATGGGGAAGCCCTATCAGCGCTGGCAAACACGACCCGGCTCGATGGCCTCACCCATGAGCCGTTCGACGCCGTGTTCTATCCGGGCGGGCACGGTCCGCTCTGGGACCTCGCCGAGGATCCGGCCTCGATCCGGCTGATCGAGACGACGCTCGGCGCCGGCAAGCCCGTCGCCCTCGTCTGCCATGCTCCCGGTGTCCTCCGCCACGCGAAGGCCCCCGATGGGACGCCCCTCGTCCAGGGCAAGGCGGTGACCGGATTCACGAACACCGAGGAGGAGGCCGTGGGCCTCACCGAGGTGGTTCCCTTCCTGGTCGAGGACGAACTCCGGCGGAACGGCGGCCGGTTCTCCAGGGGCGACGACTGGGCGCCTTATGTGGTCGCCGACGGGCTGCTGATCACCGGCCAGAACCCGGCCTCGTCCGGACCCGCCGCAGAGCGTCTCCTCGCGCATCGCGCGAACGGCTGACCACCTCCGAGCCGTCCCGTCTCCAAGCCTTTTTCCCAAGCCGTCCCCGAGCACCTCCGCCCGCGCCTCCGTGCGGCTGGAGACCGGCCCCGGGTCGGTGCGCCCCCCGAAACGCATCGCGAAGGACACCGACCCATGGCCACCGACATCCTCTTCTCGGACGCGACCCGACTCGCCGAACTGATCCGCACCCGCCAGGTCTCGCCGGTGGAGGTGGTGCAGGCGCATCTCGACCGCATCGCGGCGGTCGATCCCAAGGTCAACGCCATCGTCACCGTGGCGGAGCGGGCACTCGACGATGCCCGCGCGGCCGAGGCCGCGGTTCTGGCCGGCGGCGCGCTCGGGCCCCTGCACGGGGTGCCGTTCACCGTGAAGGATTCCATCGACACCGCCGGCGTCCCGACCCAGCGCGGATCACCGATCTTCAAGGGGCGCGTCCCCGAGGCGGATGCCACGAGCGTCGCCCGCCTGAAGGAGGCCGGGGCGATCCTGCTGGCGAAGACGAACCTGCCGGAATTCTCCTACTGGATCGAGAGCGACAACCTGCTCTCGGGCCGGTCGAACAACCCGTGGGACCTGGAGCGGACGCCCGGCGGATCGAGCGGTGGGGAATCGGCGGCCATCGCGGCGGGCATGTCGCCGCTCGGTCTCGGGACCGACCTCGCCATCTCGGTCCGGGGTCCGGCCGCGCAGACCGGCATCGTCTCGCTCAAGGCGACCCATGGCCGGGTGCCGATGACGGGAATCTGGCCCCGCGCGCCGCGTCGGTTCTGGCATGTCGGCCCAATGGCGCGCTCGATCCGCGACCTCGCGCTGGCCTTCTCGCTCCTGTCCGGCCCGGACGGCGAAGACGGCTACGCCTCCCGCACCGTCGCCGCCGATGCCGGTCTGGGCTCCGCGCCCGGCCGTCCGCTGCGGGTGGGCTGGCTGGTCGAGCCCGGCTTCGGCCCGATCGATCCCGAGGTCGCCGCGACCGTCCAGGCGGCGGCAGAGGCCCTCAAGGGCGCGGGCTGCCTCGTGGAGGCCGTGCGCATCCCGGCGCTGGAGCGCGATTTCGCCCTCGACGTGTTCAACAAGCTCCACGTCATGGAGATGAAGCCGGCCTTCCGGGAAGCGACCGCCGGTCGAGGCCGGGACGAGCTCTACACGATGGCCAAGACCATGCTCGCGCTCCCCGACACGTCGATGGACGACTACATCGCGGCCGAACAGGCGGCGGAGCGGCTGCGGGACGGCTACGCCGCGTACTTCCGGCGCTACGACGCGCTGATCACGCCGGTGCTGCCCATCCCGGCCCACAAGCACGGCGTCACCACGTTCGTCATCAACGGCCAGACCGTCGACGCCACCTACCTCCAGGGCGCGACCGTGCCGCTGAACGTCACCGGCCTGCCCGGCCTGTCGATGCGGTTCGGGACGAGCGATGAGGGACTGCCGATCAACGTCCAGTTCGTGGCCAGCTGGCAGGCCGAGTCGACGATCCTGCAGGTCGCCGCGCTGCTTGAGACGTTGAGCCCGGTTCGCGACCTGCATCCGAGCCTTTAGGCGGCCCTTTGCGGGGATGCCGGGAGCCGGTGTCGGCCCGGCATGGAACGGTGCCGGGCGCTCCGACCTTGGTTCCACCGGTCGGTGGGCTTCGCGGAGGCTGAGGGCCGGCTTGGACGCGTGAGGCGCACCGGCCGTCACGCCGAGCGCCCAAGGACAGGGAGAACGCCGATGCCGACCTATGTCATCTCGACCGCGAAGGAGCTCACGGCCGAACAGCGCGCCGGGATCGTCGCCAGCATCACGGCGATCCATGCGGTCGAGGCGACCGCGCCGCGCTACTTCGTGCAGGTCATCTTCAACAGGGTCGAGCCTGGGTCGATCTTCATCGGCGGCGAGCCGGCCTCTCCCGATCACGTCTGGGTGCGCGCCGATATCCGGGCAGGCCGAACCCGGGAGCAGAAGGCCAGGATGCTCCGGCGCATCATGGCGGAGACGAGCGGGATCCTCGGCATCTCGGACCAGGACGTCTGGGTCTACATCTCGGACATCCCGGCGCTGGGCGTCCTGGAGTTCGGCCACGTCCTGCCGGAACCAGGTGAGGAAGACGCGTGGCTCGCCGCGTTACCCAGCGCTCTGCGTGAGAAGCTCAGGCAGGCGGCCTGATCTGCAACCGTGCCGGCCCTACCGTCTCGTCGACGCGACTGCCATAACTGAAGCGGTCTCATAGGCCCGCTCCGGGGGCCCCTGGAGCGAGGGCCGAACCCGGCGATCGGCATGATGAGCGGCGGCGCGGCACGCCGGTCGCATCGATCCCGGGGCAGAAGATCGGGCTGCGAAGAGCCTGAAATGGAAATGGGTCGCCTCGCAAGGCGGCGACCCATCCCATCCGAGCAGCGACGTGTCAGATTCGGAACCGACCCGGCAGCCGGCCCCGCTCAAGCCGCGTCCGGCATGCGTTCGAGGAACTTGTCCAGGGTAAGCGGATAGTCCCGCACGCGGATCCCGGTGGCATTGTAGACCGCGTTCGCCACCGCCGCGCCGACGCCACAGATGCCGAGCTCGCCCACGCCTTTGGCCTTCATCGGCGACGACATCGGGTCGACCTCGTCGAGGAAGATCACCTCCTGGTGCGGGATGTCGGCATGGACCGGCACCTCGTAGCCGGCGAGGTCGTGGTTGGCGAAGAAGCCGCGCTTCGTGTCGACGGCAAGCTCCTCCATCAGGGCTGCCCCGGTGCCCATGGTCATGCCGCCGATGACCTGGCTGCGGGCCGATTTCGGGTTGAGGATGCGCCCGGCCGCACAGACCGCCAGCATGCGCCGCACCCGGATCTCGGCCGTATCCGCATCGACCCCGACCTCGACGAAGTGGGCGCCGAAGGTCGATTGCTGCTGCTTCTTGGAGAGGTCGCCGAACTCGATGGTGTCCTCGGCGGACAGGGCGCCCTGGGCGGCAGCCTCGCCGAGGGGCACGGCACGGTTCCCGGCGCGCACCTCGCCATCGGCGAATACCGCATCCGCCGAGTTGATGCCGAGCCGCTGCGCCACCGCCTCCCGGAGCTTCACGCAGGCGGCGTAGACGCCGGCCGTCGACGAGTTGGCCCCGAACTGCCCGCCCGATCCCGATGAGACCGGGAAGGCCGAGTCGCCCAGCCGCACCACGATCTTGTCGAGGGGCAGGCCCATCATCTCGGCGGCGGTCTGGGCGATGATGGTGTAGCTGCCGGTGCCGATATCGGTCATGTCGGTCTCGACCGTCACCGTGCCGGAACCGTCCAGGCGCACCCGCGCGCCGGATTTCAAGACCATGTTGTTGCGGAAGGCGGCGGCCATCCCGATGCCGACGAGCCACTGACCGTCCCGGACCTGGCCGGGCCTCGGGTTGCGCTTGGCCCAGCCGAACGTGTCCGCGCCGAGCCTGAGGCACCCGACGAGGTCGCGGTGGGAGAACGGGCGCTCCGGCGCCTGCGGATCGACCTGGGTGTCGTTGCGGATCCGGAACGCGACCGGGTCGAGACCCAGCTTCTCCGCCATCTCGTCCATGGCGACCTCGAGCACCATCAGGCCGGGCGCTTCTCCGGGCGCGCGCATCGCATTGCCCTCGGGCAGGTCGAGATGGGCGAGCTTCATCGCGGTCAGGCGGTTGGCGCCGGCATACAGGAGCTTGGTCTGGCTCACCGCCGTCTCCGGATCGCCATCGGGGAGGTTCCCGGAGGTGCTCTCGTGCGCGATGGCCGTGATCGTGCCGTCCTTGGTCGCGCCGATGCGCACGCGCTGGATCGTGGCGGGTCGGTGCGTGGTGTTGTTGGCGATCAGCGGGCGGGTCAGCGCCACCTTCACCGGACGCCCGGCCGCCTTGGCGCCGAGCGCGGCGAGAACCGCATCGGCGCGCACGAACAGCTTGCCGCCGAAACCGCCGCCCACGTAGGGCGAATCGATCCGGACGTTCTCCTTGGGGATCCCCAGGATCTTGGCGATGCTGCCGTGGCCCCAGGCGATCATCTGGTTCGAGGTCCAGAGCGTGAGCTTGTCGCCGTCCCAGGCCGCCACGGTGGCGTGGGGCTCCATCATCGCGTGGCTCTCGTCGGCGGTGCTGTAGGTCTCGTCGAGGGTGACCGGCGCCTGCGCGAAGGCGCCCTCGAAGTCGCCGACCCGCTCCTCGCCGTCGCCGCCGCTGCCCTCGCCGCTGTCGCTCGGGACGGGCGGCGCGCCCTTCGCCTCAACCGCGAGGTCGAACTTGCCGGCCTCGGCGGCGTAGTCGACCTTGACCAGGAAAGCGGCCGCCCGCGCCTGCTCGAAGGTCTCAGCCACCACCACCGCGATGGCCTGATGGTAGTGCTGGATCGCGTCGCCGCCGAACAGGTAGGCGGTGTTCATCATGCCGCGCTCGAGCCGCGGGGTCTCCAGGGTGGTGACGACGGCCAGCACGCCGGGGGCGCGCTTCGCGTCCTCGACGTGGATCGCACGGACGCGCCCCTTGCTGATGCCGGCGCCGAGCACGTAGCCGTAGGCCTGGTTCGGCACGACGTCGTGGCGCTCGTAGGCGTAGGGCGCGGTGCCGGTGGTCTTGTACTTGCCGTCGATCCGGTCGGTCGGCTTGCCCACGACCTTGAGCTGGTCGATGGGGTTCTGGCCGGCGGGGGTGTCGAACTTCATGGCTCAGGCCCTCGCTTGGTTGAGCGCCGCACCGAGGGTCCGCTCGGCGAGCTTCAGCTTGTAGGCATTCTCATGGGTGGGCTTGGCCCCGGCGAAGACCGTGTCGGTCACCGCCTTGGCGCCGCGCGGCAGATCGGCCTCCGCCGCTTCGACCCGCCAGGGTTTGTGCGCCACCCCGCCGAAGGCCACGTGCCCGGACCCGTCCTTGCCGAGGATCGCCGCCACCGAGACCAGGGCGTAGGCGTAGGAGGCCCGGTCCCGGACCTTGCGGTAGATATGCGTGCCGGCCACCGGCTTGGGCAGCGTCACCGCAGTGATGAGCTCGCCGGTCTTGAGCGTCGTGTCGATCTCGGGCTCGTCGCCCGGCAGGCGGTGGAACTCCGCGATCGGGATCTTGCGCTCGGTGCCCTGGGCGTCGACGGTCTCGACGGTGGCGTCGAGGACGCGCATCGCCACGGCCATGTCGCCCGGGTGCGTCGCGATGCAGGCGTCGCTGCCGCCGATGACCGCGAGTTGCCGGCTGACTCCGTCGAGGGCCGAGCAGCCGCTGCCGGGCTGGCGCTTATTGCAGGCCTGGGCGGTGTCGTAGAAGTACGGGCAGCGGGTCCGCTGAAGCAGGTTGCCGGCGGTCGTCGCCTTGTTGCGCAGCTGGCCCGAGGCGCCCGCGAGCAGGGCGCGCGACAACACCCCGTAATCCTTCCGCACCCGCGCGTCGGCGGCGAGGTCGGTGTTGCGCACCAGCGCACCGATGCGCAGGCCGCCCTCCGGGGTCGCCTCGATCCGGTCGAGACCGAGCCCGTTCACGTCGACGAGGTGGGCCGGGGTCTCGATCTGCAGCTTCATCAGGTCGAGGAGGTTAGTCCCGCCGGCGATGAACTTGGCCTCCGGGGTGCGGGTGACCGCAGCAGCCGCCTCCGCGGGCGTGCTCGGACGCTCGTAGGTGAAGGACCTCATGCCTGCCTCCCGGCGACTTCGGTCATCGCCTCGACGATGTTGGAATAAGCCCCGCAGCGGCAGATGTTGCCGCTCATGCGCTCGCGGATCTCGGCCTCGCTCACCTCGGTCGGTGCATTGAGGTCGGCGGTGACGTGGCTCGGGATGCCGGCCTTGATCTCGGCCAGGACGGCGACGCCCGAGCAGATTTGGCCCGGCGTGCAGTAGCCGCACTGGTAGCCGTCATGCTTGATGAAGGCCGCCTGCATCGGATGCAGGTTGTCCGGCTGCCCGAGCCCCTCGATGGTGGTGATCTCGGACCCCTGATGCATCACGGCCAAGGTCAGGCAGGCGTTGATGCGCCGGCCGTCGACGATCATCGTGCAGGCACCGCATTGGCCGTGGTCGCAGCCCTTCTTCGAGCCGGTCAGGTGCAGATGCTCACGCGCGGCGTCGAGCAGGCTGGTGCGAATGTCGAGTTCGAGCTCGCGCCGCTGCCCGTTCACCGTCAGTCCGACCTTCGCCATCACCGGCTTGTCGGCGGCGGCGGATCCGGCACGGGCGCCGGACGGAAGCGTGGTCAGGGCTGCGGCGGCGGTCGCGCCGGCGACCATGTCACGTCGACTCATATCGAGGTCTCCAGGTCGTCCCATCATGGTCTCCGAGCCTGTTGCGGGAGATGGCGGGCCAGGGACCGTCCATCGATAGCGGAATGCCCGAGGCAACACGAGCACCTTGGATAGGATCCAAAGTACCGCGCGAGCGTCCGGAGATGAGTGGGTCAAATAGGCCTGGGGCTATGCGCGCCGCGCACGAACGCGGCGCGTTTGCCGGTCGCGGCCTCGGGCTTATCCAGCTCGACGCCGCCGAACAAAGCGAGCTGAAGGCGCTGATCGGCGATCGCCGCTGAGCTCCTCCACGTTTGCCAAGACCGGCGCTGCCGAACCAACGGCGGCCTGACCCGCCGCCCGGGCGCAATTCGGCGGCATCCATCCTCCGGCTCGGTCCGGGTGGCCCAGCTCTGCCGCGATCACGGCCTGACCTGGGGCTCGCACTCGAACAACCACTTCGACGTGTCGCTCGCCATGTTCACGCACGCGGCCGCGGCGGCCCCGGGCAAGGTCACAGCGATCGACACCCACTGGATCTGGCAGGACGGCGAAGCCCTGACCCGGGAGCCGCTGGCGATCCGCGGCGGCCTCGTGCAGGTGCCGGAGCGACCGGGACTCGGGATCGAGCTCGACTGGTCCGCCGTCGAGCGAGCGCACGCCCTCTACCGCGAACACGGCCTCGGTGCCCGCGACGACGCGGCGGCGATGCAGTTCCTGATCCCCGGCTGGACCTTCGATCCGAAGAGGCCCTGCCTCGTCCGCTGATCGCGCCCCCGATGCCGTCTCGCACGAGGCACCGACCGCCGTCGCGCCGAAAGACCTGCGGACGCCGTGCGCTTCCGCAATAGCCTCTGAGCATGCGGTAGAAGACCGGGATGGAGGTCAAATCCCTCGGTCTCGGCATCATGGGCGCACCGATGGCCCGGTGCCTGATCGCGGGCAAGCGTTGCCTGTACGTCAAGCCCCGTCGCGCCGTGCCGGAGCGCCCGCTGCATCGCCGACGCGAGCGTCAGAGAGATGGCGAAGCGCTCGGACGTGGTCGATCTGAGCCCGATTTCGCCGATCGCCACCCGCGACGACGTCCACCGCATCGAGGCGCTCGGCACGCTGGTCTCGGACGGCGTGGTCCTGCGAGACCGGCGTGTTCTTGATCCTGATCGGCAGCACGGACGACGCCTCGAACACCGGTCGTCAATCACAAAACTAAAACTTCGACGATGCTTGGTTCTGCTCAAATCCTCGCTTCACGCCGTCTTACATCAGATAGGCAGAAGGTATCGATGTCTATACGGATTGGATGACGATAGGCTCTAGTGAATCGTACTGCAGCCATCGTATGTAATGATATAAAAATCACATTACGACTCAAATACACTGGATTTTACGACAATTGTGTAAAATTCAAACTATATAAATCAGTAAAGATCTAAAAATTAAATTAATTTCGAGTGGTCCTATGCGACGCATATTGCGTCGCAAAACAGACATGCTTGACATGCTTAAATTGGAACGTTCTAATTGGCGTTGGGATACCATCACTGACTTGCCATGCTCGGACGCGATGGGCCGACGTTGGTTTCTTGAGCCTCAGAATTGACAAGCCATGGATCTCCAATGACAAAAATTAGAACGTTCCATATTCGCGTCCTATTGAGTAGTGTTGCTCTGGCGGCTCTCCAAACTCCAGCGCTCGCACAGCAGGTGAACGACCTCGGAACGGTTTCGGTGGAGGCGGCAGCGAATCAGGCCGGCGGAGCCGATCGCGGCACGCCGCTGCTGGCCGATCAGAATGGCACATCGGCAGCCACGACCCTGCGGCAGGAGGACATCGCCCGCCAACCGGGCACTCAGAACGTCGCGCAACAGATCGGCAAGGTCGTCGGCGTCAATTCCTACTCACGCGATGCCTCCGGCCTGTTCGGCGGCGGCTACTCGATTCGCGGCTTCGACAGCACGCAGATCGGCCTCTCGCTCAACGGCGTGCCGCTCAACGATCCCGGCACCTTCGCGGTCACGCCACAGGTCTACACGGATTCCGAGAACCTGTGCTCGATCGACGTCAATCAGGGGACCAGCGCTGGTGCCGTCGCGCAGCATGGCGCTGTCGGCGGTCAGGTCTCGATGTCGCAATGCGTCCCGACCGACACGCCGAAGACCACGGTCTCGCAGTCGTTCGGATCGTACAACAACTTCAAGAGCTTTATTCGCGCGAATACCGGCCTCATGTACGACGATGCGCTGAAAGGCTATGTCTCGTACTCGCACGCGCAATCCGACTATTTCGTCGGTCCTGGCGCTGCCGATCGGCACCATGTCGACGGACGGTTCGACCTGAAACTTGAAGGCGGGAGCAGCCTCACCGTCACATCTTTTTACAATCTTTCCGAGAACACTTATATCCGAAACATCACAAAATCGCAGTACGCCGCTTACGGCTACCGTAATGGCTGGCTGACGACACCACCGACGATCCTGAGCGGTTCGAAGGCCGCGTTCAGCGCGAACAACCCGGCGTTCCCCTACACGCCGGCCAATATCGGCTATGGCGACTATCAATGGGAGCCGAGCCGAGACGGCTTCGTGTCTATCGACGGCAAGTTCCCCCTGACCGATACGATCGATCTTCAAGTGACGCCCTATTTCCTCCACCACTTATCCGGCAGTTCGACCGAAGTCCTCCTCAAGGAGAACGGATACACCAACAAATTCCTTTCGAGCCCAGTCGGCGCGTTCACGGCCTACGGCACCGCCAACACCAACGCCCTGCTGGTTCAGATGAGCCAGAACGAATTCGACCGGGTCGGCAACACCGCGACCCTGACGGGGCGATTCGGCGAGCACACGATCAGCGGCGGCCTCTGGGCGGAATACACCCACCAGCATCAGTTGAATCCGTTCCAGCAGATTGATCCTCTGACCAACACGATCGCCGACATCTTTTTCCAGTCGCATCTGATCAGGGACAATAAGGGCCGCATCCTTACGAGTCGGGACTGGGTTACGGATTACTATAATACCACTCTCTCGTTGTCTGACAGCATCGCCCTGTTCGATGACAGGCTGCATATCGACCTGTCTGGCCGGGAGCGGATCTACGACCGGACGTTCCACAATCTACCGTCCGGGAACAGCAATTTGACGGATGCTTATCTAGACTACAAAGTAAAAAGAAACTATTCGTTCTTCCTTCCATCATTCGGCGTCCGCTACGATCTCGACGAGGAGAATCAGGTTTTCTTCAACGCGTCGATGAGTGCGCGCGTCCCGCCGAACTTCGCCGACGGCCGCCTCGTGGACAACACCAAGAATACGGTCTCCATACGCGACCTGAAAGCTGAAAACTCGCTCAGCTTCGACACCGGTTATCGCTACAAGGGCGACCTATTGAACGTCAACGCAACCGCGTTCCTGATCAAATACAGCGACCGGATCGCGGTGACGATCAAGAACGATGCGACGCTGAGCAGCAAGTACACGAATATCGGCAGTACCACGGCGGTCGGAGGCGAGATCGAGCTCGGCACCAAGCCCTACGAGGGCTGGAGCGTGCTGGTCTCGCAGGCGATCAACGACGACACGTTGGACAGCGATATCAAGGTCGAGGATGGCAGCAAGGCTCTCCCAACCAAGGGCAAACAGTACTTCAACGCGCCGAAATACATCACCAACGCGACCCTCATGTACGAAGACGGGCCGCTCTACGGGTTCGCCCGGGCGAAATGGACCAGCTCGGTCTTTGCCACGCTGACCAACGACATCCGCCTGCCGGGCTACACCACGGTCGATTTCGGCCTCGGCTACAAGCTCAAGGGCACGGCCTTCCTCGACGCGATCCCGGGGGCGCAGGATGGCGAGTTCAAGCTCAACCTGACCAATATTCTCAACAGTAAGTACCTGTACATCAACCCCGGCAACAGCACCGGCGTTCAGATCAGCTCGGCCGGGACTCCGTTTTTCTATCTCGGCGCGCCATTCTCGGTCGTCGCCAGCCTCAGCCTGGATTTCTAGCCATGAGCCAACGCGATCTCTCGCAAACCGGTCGGAGCCTGACCATGACGCGCCGGCATGTCCTTCACCTCTCGGGTGCGGCGGCGGTCGGCAGCTTTGCCGGGCTTCGAAGCCTGGCAGCGTCGGCCGCCGACGGGTCGAAGCCGTTCCCCTGGATCGGCACCAAGTTCACGCCCGACGGTCAGGTTCTGCGCTGCCCCGGCAACACCATCATCTGCCATATCGAGCCGTCGAACCCGGCGACCGCCCCCCTGGCGGCGTTCCGCGCCGCCCTGGAGGCGGAGCCCTACGCGCACAAGTTCACCTTCACGCCGCCGTCGAGCTACCACATGACGGTGTTCGAAGGCGTGATCGACTTCAACCGGAAGCCGAGTCTCTGGCCGGCCGATCTCCCCCTCGATGCGTCCGTGGAGGCGTGCAACCGGCTCTTCATCGAGAAACTCGAAGCCTTCGACCTCGGCTGCGAACCGCGATTCCGGATGAAGGTGCTGGAGGGCGATGGCAACGTCGACGTGCGTCCGGGGGCCGGAATCTACCTGGTGCCGGCCGACGAGGCCGAGGCCACGAAGCTTCGCGGCGTGCGGGATCGGCTGTCCGACCTGCTGAAGCTGCACCAGCCCGGACACGACACTTACAAGTTTCACACCACCCAGACTTATGCAATCAAACCGCTCAGCGAAATCGAGACGAGTCGCTATCGGGCCGTGCGCCGCGATTCGATCAATGCCCTTGCCGCGGCAATGCCTGTCCTCGAGCTTGGGGCACCGGAACTATGCCTATTCGATGATATGTTCGCCTTCAATCCGCGTCTTTATCTTCGTCCGCGCCAGCTTTAGACTGGTCCACCGACAAGGCGGCGTTTCGCGGCCTCGAACGCAGCACGGCCTGGGTCTTGCTGCGCGCGTACCGCCTTGCCGGATGGGCCGGGGCTGAGGTGATAATGGGTCAAATGACGATCAAGGACGTCGCGCGGCGTGCCGGCGTGAGCTTCCAGACGGTATCCCTGGTCCTGAACCATCCCGAGAAGGTTGCCCGGACGACGCGGGAGACCATCGAGGCCGCGATGCGGGAGCTGGACTTCGTCCCCAGCCTCGCGGCCCGCTCGCTCCGGAAGAAGCCGAGCCGCAGCATCGCCTGCGTGTTCTCCGTGGGCGCCCAGCCCTACGACGACCTTTCGGGGATGATGCAGGAGACCTATCAGGGCATCGTCCTGCAGACCTTCGCGCATGTGGCGGATCAGTTTGGATACACGCTGATCCACCGCCGCTGGCGCAGCGACGACCCGGAGGGCCTGGGCAAGATCAGCAGCCTGGTGAGCGAAGCCCGCGTCGATGGAATCGTCGTCTTCGCCGACCGCCGGGACGATCCGCTCATCGCGATGCTGCAGGCCAAGCGTTTCCCGTTCTTCGTGTTCGGCCTCGACGTCGCCGACACCCACTACGCGATGCGGGCCGAGCGCGACGCGATGTACGAGATGGTCCGCTACCTCGCGCAGAGCGGGAGCACGTCGATCTGCTTCTTCAAGGGTGAGCGCGACGGGAGGCGGCTGCGCGCCGTCACCGAGCGGCTCAGAGGCTACCAGGAAGCCCTCGCCGAGGCGGGGCTGCCGCTGCGCGACGACCTCGTGATCCCATGCGATTGGAATTCGGAGAGCGGACGCCGCGTGACGCTCGGCCTCCTGGAGCGCCAGTCCCAGCCGGACGCGATCGTGGCCGCCAACGACCGGGTGGCGTTCGGCGTCCTGAAGGCGCTGCACGATCACGGGGTCCGGGTGCCCGAGGACATCCGGGTCGTCGGCTTCGACAACTTCGTCCAGTGCGCCTACACGATCCCAAGCCTGACCTCGATCGAGGTTCCGACGCTGGAGATGGTCCGGTTCGCCTTCTCGACGCTGGTGGAGATCGTCGAGGGCACACGTCCCGCGGACGACCTGGCGCAGAAGCTGTTTCCCACGCGCCTGGTGTTCCGCGACTCCACGGGCCCGGCCCCGGAGATAGAGCCGCAAAGCTAACGCTGGCGAGCGCGCGCGAAGAAAACCCGACTCGCGAAGCAAACCCGTCGTCGGCTTTGCGTCCCGCCGGAGCATGGGGGCTGGACGCAACACCACAGAGCCTTTTCATGGCTTGCTTGGGTTTGAAGCCCGATCGGTGGCAGTTCTCAGAACCTGTTTGACCGGACTTTTCCCATTCTCGACCTTATCCTGAGGGAGAAATCAGGACCTCCGTCAGTCAGAACCGTCACGCGACCGCAATTACGCATTCAGACAGGCTCTGAAAAGATAGGGCGCCCCGCCGAATATTCAGCGGAGCGCCCTTCGAGGCCTGGGTTCGTCACCGTTTCAGCGAAAAATCGACCGCGATGCGTCCGCCGAAATGGCCGCCCGGGGGCGGTGGCAGGCTGGAGCCTCGCACGGCCTGCAGGGCCGCCTGATCCAACTCGGAATCCCCGGACGAGCGGGCGATCGACGCGGAAGCGACGTGTCCGGACGGACCCACCAGGAAGGTCACCAGGACGATTCCGGCAGCGTGCCGGTTGCGGGCGGCGGCCGGATAGGCTTTGTGCCGGTTGATCTCGGCTTTCAGCCGCGCCCCGTAATCGGCGAGCGCCTTGCTCGCATCGGCCTGCGCGCCGCGCTCGGCACCGGCATGGCCCCTGTGCTGCGCTGCGCTGGCGGCGCTCGGCGGCTCGGTCTTCGGGGGGGCCTTGGGCTGGGGCTTCGGCTTGGGCACCGGACGGGGCTCCGGCGGTTTGCGGGGCTCCGGCGGCTTCACCACCTTGGGCGGTTCCGGCTTGCTGACCGGGATCGCGATGGCCGTGGGATCCTCCTTGACCGGCGCCTCCTCGACCGCCGGAGGCGGCTCCGGCTCGGGCTGCTGCGGGACCGGTTCGGGCTCCGGTGGCGGCGCCATCTCGGCCGCGCTCTGCGTTTCCGAGGCGTTTTCGGTGGTCGCGTCGCCCTGGGCGACGACGCTGACCTCGAGCGTCTCGATTGCGGGCGGCGCGATGGGCTGCGGTTCGGGTCCCGAGGAGACGAACAGCAACGCGTGGACTCCGAGCGCCACGACAAGGGCTGTGCCGCGGACCAAGCCCTTGGCATTGTCCTGTCTGGGCAGAGACAGGACGAGCGGATCGGCTCCGGCCAGCGCCATCGTGTTCATGGTTCACCGCTCCCCGCCGCGGCGGACGCGGAGGCGCGGCCGGCATTGGCGCCGCCCTGGGCGCCATTCTTGCTGGTGATGATCGCGATGTGGGTCATGCCGTTCTTGGCCAGGAGGTCCATCACCTTGATCACGTCGCCGTAGGCGGCGTCCTTGTCGCCCCGAAGATGGATGACCCGGGTCAGGTCGTTCTCGATCGCGGCGACCACCGCCGGGACGAGGCGCTCCGCCTCGATCTCGTCCTTGCCGATGAACAGCTTGCCGTCCTTGGTGACGGCGACCACCGCCGGCTCCTTCGGGTCGACCGGCTTGGCGACCTGCGCCTGCGGCAGGTTCACCTTCATGCCCGTCGTGAGCAGCGGCGCCGTCACCATGAACACGATCAGCAGGACCAGCATCACGTCGATCAGCGGCGTGACGTTGATGTCGGCGGAAGGGCGGTAGGGGCCGCCGGAATTGGAAGCGAAGGCCATGGTCAGATCTCCTTGTGTGCGAGGCGGTTCTTGGCGATCAGGTCGACCGAGAGCGCCTCGACCAGATGGGCCAGGTTCTGGGACAGCTTGCCGAGGATGGAGCCGAGGCGGCTGTAGGCGATCGCGGCCGGGATCGCGGCGATCAGCCCGATCGCCGTGGTCGCCAGCGCCTCGGCGATGCCGGGCGCCACGACCGCGAGGCTGGTGTCGTTCGAGGCGGCGATGCTGATGAAGCTGGTCATGATGCCCCAGACCGTCCCGAGCAGGCCGACGAACGGCGAGACGGAGGCGATCACGGCGAGGTTCGAGTAACCGCCCTCCGTGGCGATCATCGTGTGCGTAGCGGCGCGGTTCATCGCCTCCACGGTGCGCTGGCGGGCCTCGCCGGCCCCTTCGTTGGGGAGGGAGACGGCGGCGGCCTGCGTTCCGGCGTCGATGACCGGCCGCAGGAACTTCGGAACACCCCCGCGCTCTAGCGCCTTGAGCGACCGCCCGAGTCGCATGGTCGTGTAGATGTCCTCGGCGATCAGGGCCCAACACCACACCGAGGCGATCGAGAGGGTGATGATCACCCCCTTACCGACCAGCCCGGCTTGAAAGAACATCGCCGACGGCGAGAGACTAGCTGGGTCCATCTTACAAACCCCGGTATGCAATTTCGAATGGCTTGGGTGATGCGATCTGCGTCGCTCAGCTGTTAGAACGTTCTATTAAGGCCGCCAAGTGTCGCGATGATGGCAAAAATGTGGCGTACCCGATTTGCTGCGGCGCGGCAGCACATTGCCGCCATGCGTCAGACGAGCCTTGCCCGAGCGGGTCGCAATCGATGTCGCAGGCGGTGCCGAATCGATGGCCGTACGGTGGATTTCTGACCCCGGCAGGGCCCGCGCTTCCACAGTGGAGAGGGACGGACGGCCGAGGACGTCGCCGCCCGCTTCGGTCCCAAGTGGGGTTCGGTGCCGCCCGGCCAGCCACCCGCGAGACCGCGCCGGGCACCCATTCCTGCGCCCTGGGAAGCTTCTCAGTCGACCCGACCGCCATGCAGCAGGATTCGCGAGCCGTTTCGCTCGGCACTGGCGAGGCGCTGGCGAAAGCAGCCGAGGCCGGTTTCGTAGATCCGGGGCGCCTCGCTCTCGGCCGCGGGATCGAGAAGCGAGCGGCCGGTCATGGTCGCCGCAGGGGGCAGGCCGAGTGTTGCCAGGACCGTCGGAGCGATATCGATGATGCCGCTCGGGCGGCGATCGATCACCCCGGCCGGGAGACCGGCTCCGCGCAGGATCAGGGTGGTGTTCAGCTCGTACCGGTTGAGGCCGCCATGCATGCCGCCGCCGACCGGCACGTCGCATTCGGTCATCAATCCGAGGCCTGGGTTGCCGAACGGATCGGGTCCGTCGTCGGAGCGCAGCACGAAGACGAGGTCCGGCGCCCGCGCGTGGTCGAGATCGACGAGCGACAGCGAGAACGTGCCGGGGACCTCGCCCGCGATGCCGTCGCCGCCGCGCGTGAACACCATGCCGGTGAAGCTCTGCGCCATCAGCCATCGCGCGATGGCGTCGCGCCGCGCCGCGCCGCCCTCCAGGATCCGGATCTCGCCCATATTGCCGCCGGTCATCACGAAGCGCGCCCCGTCGAGCGTCCGCTCGACGCCGCGTCGCCCGACATGTCCGGCGCCCCTCAGAAGGTCGCAGAGCGGCAGCGCGTCGCGCATGGTGATCTGGCCGTGATCGGAGGCGGCGATCACGGTGTAGCGGTCGGCATCCGGCTGGGCATCGACCCAGGTGACAATGCGGCCGAAGGCGTCGTCGACGGTGCGCAAGACCTCAAGCGTCTCAGGCGATCCGAGCGAGCGGTAATGGAAGGCGGTGTCCGGCTCGTTGAACCAGATCAGCGCGACATCGGGCTTCAGTGTTTCGAGCACGTGCTCGCGGAAGACGCGCTCGGCATAGTCGGTCTCCTCGAAGCGCGGCAGCCGGCGCGGCGGCAGCGGGCCGAAGCGGGCGATCATCGCGTCCACGGCCTCCGGCGTGCCGCCGTGCTCGCGGCCGAGGATCGACAGGGTCCAGTGGCCGTTGTCGCGCGCATGGGGGTTGATCAGATACGCGGCGCCGGCCGACCCGGTATGGACGACGGCCATGCGCCGGCTGGCCCGCGCCAGCACGTCGCCCATCGGTTCGGCGGTCACGAACCGGCCGCCGGTCGCCTGCACCGCGAGGGAGACGTCGTCCCATCGGCCGAGGTCGAGCACATGGCTGCGCGTCGCCTGCGGGAAGTAGAAGGCGTTGCCGACGATGCCGTGGACGCGCGGATGCGCACCGGTGGCCATGGCGGTGGTGGCGACCCGCGTCATCGACGGGAAGACGCTGCGCGCCTCCCGGAACCAAGTGCCCTGCCCGGCGAAGCGGGTGAGGTTCGGCATCCGCTCCGGCGTGACGAAATCCGGCCGCAGCCCGTCGAAGACGCAGAGGACGACGCGGTCGGCTGGGGGGCGCGGGCCGGTCATGCCGCGCTCGGGACCGCCTGCGTGCGAGCCCGGGCGGCGAGCGCCTTCGTGGCCGCGATGCACGCCTCGACCGCGTACCAGTAGCGCGGCCTGAGTTCGATGTTGAAGACGGCGCCTGTGGGGAAGGTGCAGGCGTCGATCAACGCGTCCCAGGGAATCGCGCCCCAGCCGACCGGGAGATGCAGGTCGCCGTGGCCGAAGGCGAGCCGTTCGCTCTCGTGGTACATCCAGATCGCGTCGGCGCGGCCGAAAGAATCGTGAACGTGGAGATGGTTCGCGAACGGGGCGAGCGCCGCGATGTCGGCGATGAAGTCGCCACCGTGGAAGCCGTTCCGCAGGAAGGAATGGCTGACGTCGAGGGTGGCGCGCACGTGTGGATGGTCGATGGCCGCCAGTTCCGCCGCCAGGCGGGCCGGTGACGCGCAATGGACCTTGCCTTCGTGGCCGCCGAACATCGTCTCGACGCAGATCAGCGGGCCGAGACCGCGGGCGACCTCGCCGGCACGCCCCAGCCACTCCCGCTGGCGAGCATAGGCGCTTTCGAGGATGGCAGCCTCCGCGACGGGCGCGAGACCGGAATGCAGGACGTAGTGGACCGCGCCGATCTCGGCCGCGATCTCGAGGGAGGCTTCCAGCACCTCGAAATGCCGCCCCAGCCGGGCGGGATCGTCGAAGAAGTTGATCGCGAGCGGGCCGTGCACCGTGAAGCGGACGCGGCGCCCGGCGCAGGCCTGCTTCAACCGCTCCAGATGCGGGCGGCGGATCCGGCCGCCGACCACCAGATCCATCGCGAAGGTCGGCAGTTCGATCGTCTCGACGCCCAGCGCCTCGACGCGGTCGAGGATGGCGGGCAGATCCGAGAGATCGCCCGCGGGATAGGGCGCGGAAATGCCGATGCCGAGGACGCCGTTGGGCAGCATGATGTCTCTCCCGTTTGATCAGCGCAGGGTGGGGTCGAGCCTGTCGCGCAGCCAGTCGCCGACCAGGCTGACCGCCAGGGTGGTCGTGACGATGCAGGCGGCCGGAGCGAGCAGGATCCAGGGCGCGCGCGTCAGGTATTCGCGGCCGTAGCTGACCATGTTGCCCAGCGAGGTCATCGGCGGCTGCACGCCGAGGCCGAGGAAGGACAAGCCGCTTTCCAGAAGGATCACCTCGGGGAAGGTCAGCGTCATGGAGACGATCAGGGTCGAGGCGATGTTGGGCAAGATGTGGCGCAGGTAGACCCGGGACGGCGAGGCCCCGATCTGGCGCACGGCCCCGGCATAGCCCTGCGCGCCGGCCGAGATGGCGAGCCCGCGGGCGATGCGGGCGTAGCGCTCCCAACCGTAGAGCCCCATCAGCGCAATGAAGAGCGGCAGCGCGTTGCCCAGGAAGGCCAGCACGGCCAGGGCCAGGATCAGGAACGGCATCGCCGCCTGGAAGTCGGCCAGCATCAGCACGAGCTGTTCGACGAGGCCGCGGGCATGCGCCGCCAGGAACCCCAAGGCGGTGCCGAGCAGCGCCGAGATCAGTGTCGCCCCGAAGGCGACCAGGATGGAGATGCGGATCGAGACGATCAGGCGCGAGAGCACGTCTCGGCCGAGCTCGTCCGTGCCGAGCCAATGCGCCGGATGGAACGGAACCGCCAGGCGGTTGCGCAGATCGAAGGTCGTGAAGCGGTACGGCGTGATCCAGTCGGCGGCCAGCGCGGCCACGAGCATCAGCGCGAGCCACGCCAGCCCGATCCAGACGGGGGCCGGCATGCGGCGCCCGCGCCCGGGCGCGCCGGCCCCGCGCACGAGGCTGGAGGCGGTCGTTCCAGCCATCTCAGTGCCCTCCGGCCGCGCCGCCGGCCCGCAGCCGCGGGTCCATGAGGCCGTAGAGCAGGTCGACCACGAGGTTCGACGACACCATGGTGATCGCCACCAGCAGCAGGATGCACTGCACGACGGCGAGGTCGCGGTTGGCGACGGCGACCACGAGCAGCCGCCCGACCCCCGGCCAGGAAAACACGCTCTCCACCACCACCGCCCCCGCGATCAGGCTACCGACCATGAAGCCGACGATGGTGACGGTGGGGATGGCGGCGTTGGGCAGGGCGTGGCCGCGCACGACCGCCGCCCAGGGCACGCCCTTGGCGCTGGCGGTGCGGATGTAGGGCTGGCCCAGCACCTCCAGCATGGCCGAGCGGGTGAAGCGGGCGAGGGTCGCCGCCCCGCCGATGCCGAGGGTCAGCACGGGCAGGATGGCGTGGCGCCAGCTCTCCTGCCCGCCCGAGGGCAGCCAGCCGAGCTGCACCGCGAAGATCAGCACCAGGACGAGGCCGAGGACGAAGCTCGGCACGGTGAAGCCCGCCACCGCCGCGACCATGACGAGGCGATCGATCGGGCTGTCGCGGTGGAGCGCGGCCTGGATCCCGGCCGGGATGCCGATGCCGAGCTTCAGCGCCAGAGCCGGAAGGGTCAGCGCCAGGGTCGCGGGAATGCGCTCCACGACGAGGTCGAGGGCCGGCCGGCCGCTGCGCATCGACAGGCCGAGCTCGCCCTGACCGATGGCGGCGAAGTAGTGCAGGTATTGCAGCCAGATCGGGTCGTCGAGGCCCCAGGCCTTGCGGAAGGCCGCGATCGCCTCCGGCGGGGCGTCGACGCTCATGATGATCAGCGCCGGGTCGCCCGAGAGCCGCAGCACCACGAACGCGAAGGTGACCACGAGCGCGATGGTGAGCAGCGCGCGGCCGAACCGGATGAGGAGGAAGCGCAGCATCAGCTCGCGGCCCTGAGGAACGGAGCCCGGGCCTGCGCGACATGGCAGGCGGCGAGCCGCCCGTCGCGCATCGGCAGAAGCGCCGGCCGCTCGACCCGGCACCGCGCCTGGACGGCGTGGCAGCGGGGATGGAAGGCGCAGCCGGGCGGCCGCGCGGCGGGATTGGGCGGGGCGCCCTGTAGCACGATGCGCGGCCGCGCGCCCCGGCCCGGCACCGGGGCGGCCGAGACCAGCGCCTCGGTATAGGGATGGGCCGGATCGTGCAGGAGCAGATCCGCCTCGCCCTCCTCGACGATGCGGCCGAGATACATCACCGCGACGCGGTGGCTGATCTGGCGCACGACCCTCAGGTCGTGGCTGATGAACAGCAGCCCCAGGCCCAACTCCTGCTGGAGATCGACCAGCAGGTTGACGACCTGCGCCTGGATCGAGACATCGAGGGCCGAGACCGGCTCGTCGCAGACGAGGAGGCGGGGGCCGGCGGCCAGCGCCCGGGCGATCACGGCGCGCTGGCGCTGGCCGCCGGACAGTTCGTGCGGGTAGCGGCGCCCCTGATCGGGCCGCAGCCCCACCGAACGCAGCAGGGCGAGCGCCTTCTCGTCGCGCGCCTTCGGCTCGCCGATCCCGTGCACGTCGAGGGGCTCGCGGACCTGCTCCAGGATCGGCAGACGCCGATCGAGCGCGCCGAGGGGATCCTGATAGATCATCTGCATGCGCGCCCGCAGGCGCCGCCAATCCGGCGTGGCCGCCCGCGGCAGCGGCACGCCCTCGAACAGCACCGTTCCGGCATCGGGGGGCTCCAGCCCCAAGGCGAGCCGGCCGGTGGTCGACTTGCCGGAGCCGGATTCGCCCACGAGCCCGAGGGTGCGGCCCCGCGCCACCGTCAGCGAGACACCGTCGACGGCGTGCACCTCGGTACGGCGCCCGAGGAGGCCCCGGCGCGTGACGTAGCGGCGGCCGACATCGTGCAGCGCGAGCAGGGCCTCGCTCATGCGCGGGCGCGCTCCGGGACAGCCGGCCGCGCCTCCGGGCGGACCGCGATGCAGGCGGCGCGACGCTGCGGTCGCGCCTCGACGAGGTGCGGCACCGTCCGGTCGCAAGCCGCGACGGCGCTAGGGCAACGCGGCGCGAAGGCGCAGCCCGGCGGCATGGCCCAGGGATCGGGGACGGTGCCTTCGATCGGGGACAGGCGGCGCCGGACACCGTCGAGGGGCGGCAGAGCCGCCAGGAGCCCCTGTGCGTAGGGATGCAGCGGCTGCGCGAACAGGAGGTCGGCCGGCGCGGTCTCGATGATGCGCCCGGCATACATCACGCAGACGCGCTCGCAGGTCTGCGCGATCACCCCGAGGTCGTGGCTGATCAGCACCAGCGCCATGCCGGTCTCGCGCCGGATGCGGGTGAGCAGGTCGAGGATCTGGGCCTGAATGGTGGCGTCGAGCGCGGTGGTGGGCTCGTCGGCGACGAGCAGGTCCGGGTCGCCGGCCAGTGCCATCGCGATCATCACGCGCTGGTTCTGGCCGCCGGAGAGCTCGTGCGGGTAGGCATCGAGGCGTCGCGCCGCATCGGGGATGCCCACGAGGTCGAAGAGGCGCTTCGCCTCGGCCCGGATCGCCGCCCCGGACAGACCGCGATGCAGCGCCAGCGCCTCGCCGACCTGGCGGCCCAGCCGGAGGACCGGATTGAGCGCGCTAGCCGGATCCTGGAAGATCATGGCGATGCGTCCACCCCGCACCCGGTCCAGGACCGCCGGCGGCGCGCCGACGAGTTCCTGCCCCTCCAGCTGCACGCTGCCGCCGACCTTCGCCCGCCCGGGGAGCAGGCCCAGCGCGGCAAGCCACGTGACCGACTTGCCGCAGCCGGACTCGCCGACGAGACCGAGGGCTTCGCCCCGCGCGACGCTCAGGTCGATGCCATGGAGAGCGCGGACTCCGTCGAAGGTGACGGTCAGGCCGCGGATCGTGACAAGGTCCTCGGATTGCGGAGCAGTCATCGCGCCTAGACCCTATTGCCGGCGCGGAAATCCATGACTTCGACCGGATAGGCCTGCCAGGAGACGGCCTTGGCCTTGCCGTAGAACATGGTGAGGTCGTGCAGGGCCGTGCCCGGCGGGTCGATCACATCGTAGATCTCCAGCATCTGCCGGAAGACGCGCCGGCGCTCCTGCGGGTCGAGCGAACCCTGCAGCACCGGGCAGAGCGCGTTGAACGCGTCGTTCTTCCAGGTCTTCGCCACGGTCTGGACGTTGCCACAGCGGGTGTTCGAGCGAGCCAAGGTCGGTCGTCCAGTCCTCACGAGCGTGTCAGTCCTCATCACACCGACCGGTAGCTGTAAAAGGCGTCGCGGTGGACGCTCGCGCTGGATGTCAGGCTCCCGCGCGCCGGCCTCAGCTCCGTCCACCCCAGTTCTCGGCGCGGAAATCCATCGCGAAAGCGGGCGAAGCCTTCCAGGCGAGCGCCCTGGGCTTGGCCGTGAACGTCGAATTCTGGTGGAGCACGGTGTAGGCGGGGTCCTCCCGCTCCGCGATTTCGAGCAGACGGCGGAAGACCTGCTTGCGGCGGGCACGGTCCGTCGAGGTCTCAAGTTCGACCGACAGCGTGTTGAACTCCGGGTGGCTCCACTCGCCGACCTGCTGTTGCTGGCCGTTGGGGCCGTGCTGGTTCACGAGCGAGGAGACGGGATCGCTGAACAGCGCGGAGTTGGACCAGTCCCGCACGGCGCGGGTCGGCGTGCGCTCGAAGACCTGCTGCCAGTTCTCCTTTACCTCGATCTCGACGTTGAGCCCGGCCTCCCGCCACATCTCGACCAACACTTGTGCGGTCTGAACCTGGTTGGTGTAGTAGTTGTTGAGAAGCCGATAGGGGATCGGATCGCCCCTGTAGCCCGCCTGCTTGACGAGAGCCCGCGCCAGGCCGGGATCGTAGGCCGGGACCGACCAGTCCTCGATGAACATGTCGGCGTAAAAGGGCCATTGCAGGCCCTTCGGGATAACGGTGCGGCCGGCCCAGAGCGACTCGACGATCGCCTGCCGATCGATCGCATGGGTCATCGCCCGGCGGACAAGCGGGTCGGCGAGTTGGGCGTGGTTCCTATCGAACACCGTCAGCCGATGATTCGGGATCGGGCCGCCCTGAACCTCGAAGGCCGGGTTCGCCTCGATCTGTGCGATCTGATCCGGCGGGATGTCGCAAGCGAACTGGTACTCGCCGGAGAGCAGTCCCGCGATCCGCGCGGCCGTCTCCGGCACCTCGACGAAGCGAATCGATTTCAGCGGCGGACGCCCGCCCCAGTAGGCATCATGGGCCTCGAGCAGCAGCGAGACATCGGGACGGTATTCGGCGACGCGATAGGGCCCCGTGGTGACCGGCTTGTTCGCCCAGTCGGCGTAAGTCTTCGCCTCCTCGAAGGCGCGCCGGTTCATGATCTCGCTGCCGTAACGCGAGAGGCGGCCTTCCAGCGTCACGTCCGGCGTGGCGTTCACGAAGCGGACGGTGTCCCTGTCGACGATCTCGACGCCGAGCAAGGCCGGCCAGTTGCGCCGGGCCGCCGCCGGCACCTCGAGGGGAAGCTCCTTCGACCCGCGGCCGCCACCGATCGAGAAATCGGCCGCGATGGTCTTGCCCGCGCTCGGCTGGGTGTCGCCGAACATCCGTTCCCGGCCGAACGAGAAGGCGACGTCCTCCGCTGTCATCGCGTCGCCGTTGTGGAACTTGACGCCCCGCCGCAGCGTGAGTTCGACGACGCGCTCATCGATCCGCCGCCATCCGGTGGCGAGACCGGGCACGGCCTCGAGCTGGCCGCGCCAGTTCCGCCCGATCAGGCCTTCCCAGAGGGAGGAGAAGAAGACGCGCTCGCCGACATTGGACTGTTCGCGCAGCACATCCAGCGTGTTGGTATTGGACACCTTTTGCACGGCCACCGTGATCGACGGTCGCGCGTCGGCCTGGGCGAGCGCGGCGTGCCGGATGACGAACGGGGCGGCGACGCCCGCCGCGAACGCCTGTCGACGCGTGATCGAGGAACCCGCCATCTGCCCCTCCGTCGCCGCTAAAGAAGCTCCGTTACGGCGTGGCGATGAAGCTTGCATGACTGTTGTTGTGGGTTGGCGTGGCGCCCCTGACCGAGGCTAACCGTTCGACGCGACGGCGCTCCCCCTTTGCGTTCATCGAACCCGCAAGACGCGTCTCTCGCGGGATCCCGAGGCCAATGCACGGCTCGGCGGACGCGGCAAAACCATGCCGGCTGCCTCCAGCGGGGCCTGCTATCGCCCGGCGGTCGCCGATCGGTCGCGATCGTGTCGATCTCGCCCGGCGCGTCCCAGCCCGACGTTCCGCAACCGGACCGTCAGGTCGGCCCCCGATAAGTCCCCCAGGCCAGGCGTCGTTCGCGACGCGGATCGAGGTCTTCGCGATCGGTGCGATCGAAGATGCGGGTCGAACGCCGATCCGCGTCGTATCGGCTCCAGCCGGGCGCGAGACCGCGGGTGAAATCGAGAAAGACGTCCTGAAATCGCCGGCTCATGGCCTCCGATCGGCGCCGACAGAACAGGTCGAAGCGGCCCAGTTCGCCTTCGCCGGGCGTGCCGAACAGCATCGGCAGGTCGAGTCCGTGCGAGGCCTCGCGCAGCAGAAGGCGCGTCAGCGGCGTCGCGTAGTCGAACCGGTAGACCCAGCAATCGGCCATGCGGCTATGCCCCTCGGCGATCTGCAGAGTGGGCAGCCAGAAGTTGAGATCGCCGGCAACGTCGATGGCCGTCTTCTTCGACGGATAGCCGGGATAGGCCGCCACGATGCGCTGCCGGAGGGCGGGATCTTCTCCGGAAAACAGGGTTTCGAGTCGGCTGACCCGGCTGCAGATGACCGGCAACAGCTTATCCAGGGTCGCCCCTTCCCGCGCCATCGTGCCGATGACCAGGGGAATGCGCTGGGCCAGGCCGCTCCGAAAAGCGTCGATCGGGTGCCGCGGCAAGAAATCGCCATCGATCACGGGCGCGGACGGCAGGAAGCCGGGGTATTTGTCCGGGGCGACATCGTAGAAGAAGGTCGAAGCGACCGCGGTTGCTTTCTCGGCGGAAACCGTCTTCAGCGCGCGTGCAACGGTGTTCCTGTCGCCGGGATCGATCCCCAGCCTGTCTAAAAGGTCCGCCGAGAAGACCGCGTGTCTGTCCGGCGTATAGGCACAGGCCGCCGACGCACTCATCGCGTAGGCGCGGTGGAACAGGCCGGCGGCCGAGGGCGCGCACATCAACGCGACCACGGACGCCGCTCCGGCGGACTGACCGACGAGGGTGACGTTGTCCGGATCGCCGGAAAACTTGGCGATGTTCCGCCTCACCCATTCCAGGGCCGCCATCTGGTCCCGGAGGCCCAGATTGCTGTCGATCGGATGCTCCGGTGTCGACCAGGCGCTGAAATCGGAAAATCCGAAGAGGCCGACGCGGTAATTGAAGCTCACGAACACGGCGTCGCCCCGTTCGACGAGGTGGTCGCCGCGATAGAGCGGAGTCCGTGTGCCGCCGAGGGAGAAGCCGCCGCCATAGATCCAGACGATGACCGGCCTGAGACCGGGGCTGTCCTCCAGTGGCGCCGAGACGTTGATCGTCAGGCAGTCTTCGGACATGGGCGTGCGCGCGCCCGCGCCACCGATCGCCTCAAACCCCCGCTTCTGCATGGGCAGGGGACCGAAGGCATCGGCCTGCCGCGTGCCCTGCCACGGCTCCGGCGGAAGCGGCTTCCTGAAACGCAGCGCGCCGACCGGCGGTGCGGCGAAGGGAATGCCCCGCCAGGTCCGCACACCGTGGGCCGTCGTGCCAAGAACTTCGCCGGATTCGGTCCGCACCAGCAGATTGCTGCGGCGATCCTGGTTGGCCGGCATGCGTGATTCCCTTCGCGTTCCGGGAGCGGCGCCGACGCGCGGGCGTCAGTTCAGGGTGCGGTCGGCGACGACCATGACCTTGCGCCAGACCCCGAGGACGTTGATCCGCGGGATCTGACCGTCCGCAGCGACCGAGACCGTCGCGGTGCGACCGGAGACCAGCCGGGTCTGGTCGGGAACGCCGTCGAGCTTGATCCGCACCGGGATGCGCTGCGCCAGCCGTACCCAGGCGAAGGTCGGATTGACGTTGGCGAGCAGGTTCGCGCCGGCGGTGCGCTCCCGATCCTCGATGCCACCCGCGAAGCTCTCGACATGGCCGGTGATGACCCCGGCATCGCCCATCAGGCGGATGCTGGCCCGGTCACCGACATGGATGCGCGGCAGCTTGGTCTCCTCGAAATAGCCCTCGACCCGGAGCGTGTCGCTGTCGACCAGCGCCATCACGCCCCTGCCGGTATTGACGTAGGTGCCCGGCCGCAGCTCCATGTTGGTGATGCGGCCGTTGACCGAGGCCTTCACCGCGGAGCGGTCGAGGTTGAGCTTGGCCACGTCCCGGTCGGCCACAGCCTGGTCGTAGGCGGCCTTCGCCGACAGGTCCGTCGCCCGGGCGAGCTCGACCTTCTGCTGCGAGACCGCGGCGTCGCTGAGCCGCGAATAGCGGACGTAGTCGGCGGCCGCCTGCTCGGCGCTGGCCCGCTTGCCCTCGACCATGGCCTCGGCCTGGCGCAGGGCCAGGGTGAAGCGCTCGGGGTCGATCCGGAACAGCACGTCGCCGCGCTTCACCACCTGGTTGTCCTCGACCAGGACCTCCGTGACCAGGCCCGAGACGTCGGGCGCCACGGCCACCACGTCGGCACGCACCCGCCCGTCGCGGGTCCAGGGGGCCTCCATGTAGTAGTCCCACAGGGCCAGCCCGACGACGATCGCGGCCGCGACCATGGCGAGGGTGACGATCAGGCGGAACGAGAGGGTGAGCAGCCGGGTCATGGGAGAAGCCGAACGGTCGGGGACGAGAGCGGAGCGATGAAGGGCGGTTGCCGCGCGGTCATGAGGTCAGCGGCAGCGCCACCGAGACGACGCACCCGAGCAGGACGACGTAGAGCGCAAGGTCGAACAGCGGGCGGTGCCAGACCAGGCGGTAGAACCCAGTTTTTTCCAGGATGCCGCGCGCCACCAGGCTGATCAGGAAGGCGAGCAGCATCCAAGCCGCGAGGCACGGGACGAAGACCCCGTAGATGTCGAGTTCTCCGGTCATGCCGCGAGCCCTGTCTGCGGGGTGATCGACACGTTCGGCCGCCAAGGCGACGCGTCGGGAAAGAGGCCGCGGCGGATGCCTACCAGACCGAGCAGCGCCGCCCGGTGGGATTCCTGCTGCGGATGCGTCGCGGTGGCGTCCATCGCGGCATCGATCGTGTCCAGGAGCGCGACGGGCGGATGCGCGGCGCGCGTGCGGAAATACTCCGCCAGGGCGGCCAGGAGGCGTTCGACGCCCGTCCGCGCCTCGGGCGAGAGCCGTCGGCGGTCCCGGCGCAGCTCGACGACGTTGATCCCGACCCGCACCTCCGCGACGAGGTCGGCGGTCCACGCGGCATCTTCGGGCGGGAGCGCCGCCAGCCGCGGCGCGATCAGGCCGACCCGATCGAGCATGATCGCCGCGAGTTCGAGGCCGTTCTCGGCGCCGCGGCGCTCGGCGGCGTCCGCCAGGCTCCGGCGGTTCACGACCCGCAGGCGTCGCGCCGTCCAGTCGGCCCCGACCGACCGGACCAGCCGTGTCACCACCGCCGCGATCCACATCCCGGTGATCACGGCGAGCGAGGCGTTGGTGAAGGCCGCGAAGTCGCCGGTGTAGCTGCCCTGGAGCGCGATCATGGCCGAGCCGTTGACGGCGGCGCCCATCGCGATCGGCGCCGTCCTCGGCTGGGTCATGCAGAGGCCGCAGAGGATCAGGGCCGGCGCCAGCGCCAGCGCCAGCATCTCGAAGTTGGTCGCCCTCGGAAGCACGGCGAACAGGTAGAGGCCGGCCACGACACCGCCGACGATGGCCGAGTTGGCGAAGCTGACGATGGACGGGGCCGGGTCGTCCTGGACGGCGAAGAAGCAGCAGGCGACGGCCGCCATCATCGGCGCGCCGGACCCGTCCGGCCAACCGGTGGCGATCCAGATCGCGCAGCAGAGCAGGATCGAGAGGAACACGCCGATCGCCGACAGCATGGCCATGCCGTGATCGCGATGACGGATCGAGCGGGCCTTGGCCGTGTACTGGAAGGCGAGCTCCTCGGTGACGGGCGTGCCGTCGACGACGTGCCGCTGCAGCAGCCGCGCATCCTGGCGTAGGTCGATGAAGTCGCGCAGGCGCGCGACGAGGCTCGCGAGGACCAGATCGGACCAGGTCGAGCCCCGACCCAGGCGCGGGTCGACGACGTCCGCGGCCGCGCGCATCCGCGCTGCGGCGTCCGGATCCGTCGTCCCGGACGCGATCCAGGCGGCCATGTCGTCGAGAAGGCCGCGGACGCGTGCGGGAAGCGCTCCGGCTTGGTCCAGCGTCGCGATGCGGTCCGCGACGGCGGAGACGATGGGCAGGAACATCAGCATGTGCTGGCGCAGCGTCGCCATGGCGGCGGCCGAGCGCTCGCCGCCGGTCATGTCGTAGCGCAGCGGCGTCGCCAGGGCATCGAACGCCAAGGCGTCGGAGGCGAGCCGCAGACGCCGGGCCTGCGTGTCCCGGGCCCTGCCGGTCCGGCCGAGCACGTCGGCGACCCAGCCCCGGGCGTCGCGCAGCCAGAGGTCGAGCCGCCCCGCGATCAGGGGGGCCACGGAGCGGGGCAGGACGATGGTGGAGACGAGGCTGGCGCACAGGATGCCCAGCATGATCTCCTCGGCACGGGCGACCGCAGTATCGAACATCGCCCCCGGCTCGCCCACGGCGGGGAAGCCGATCAGCGCCGCGGTGTAGCCCCCGAGCATCATCAGGTAGCTGCTCGGGGTCCGGTCGAGCAGCGAGACATACAGGCAGAGGGCGACCCAGAACGCGATGGCGAGGGTCAGGAGTTCGGGGGCGTTCGCGAGGTTGGGGACCAGGATCACGGTCACCGTCGCGCCCAGCAAGGTGCCGAGCACCCGGTAGAGCGCCTTCGAGCGCGTCGCGCCGGCCAGGACCTGGCTGGTGATGTAGACCGTGCCCAGGGCCCAGTACGGCCGCGGCAGGTCGATCCACATGGCGAGGTACAGGGCCAGCATCGCCGCCACGTAGGTCTTGATCGCGAAGGACCAGTCTTGCCAACCGGGAAGGTTCATTCCGCGGCCTCCTCGGGCACCGCGCCCTCCGGCAGGTTGCGGCTGTAGCGCTGGATGGCCTGGAACACCCGCAGGCTGGCCTCGATATCGGCGCTGTCGACCTCGGCGAACACCGCGTCCCGCAGCTTGGTGAGCTCGGCCTCCATCTGGGCGACCACTGTCTTCCCGGCCGGCGTGAGGCTGAGGACCTTCGCGCGGCGGTCGGTCGGATCCTCCATGCGCACGATCAGGCCCGCCGCGCCGAGCTGGTCGAGGAGCCGCACCAGCGACGGCCCCTCGATGCCCACGGCTTCGGCCAACGCGTTCTGTCGCGGATGCCCATCGAGGCGTTCGATCAGGATTAGGGGCAGCGCGGTTGCGTCCGACAGGCCATGCGCCTCGGCGACGGCGTTGGCCGCCCGCCGCCACTGGCGTCCGGCCAACAGCAGGGTGTGGGTGTAGGTCTGGCGCTGGCGGTCGAATGTCTTGGACACCGGCGGTGACCTCTCGCGGCTTTGGGCACAGCACCGTCCGAGACCGTGCAGACCTAATAGATAGTGTTCTACTTATTAGGTCGCGCGGACGGCCGTTGCCAAGCCCATCCGGCATGTCCGCGTCGCATACGTGCTAACCGATTGCGTGCAGATAGATAGCATTCTATCTTTACGCATGCAAAGCGTTTTGGGTCCCTTGCCTGCGATGGAGCCACAGGACGGGACAGACACAGGACGTTGGAGGCCGATCAGCCCGCTGCGCGGCGCGACCGGCGGCTCACCTGAGGGGGTGGGTTCAAGACGAGGTCCACGACCATGATCGAGAGACTGACCGTACCGATTCTCCTGGCGACCCTAGCCGCCGGCGTGGGACCCGCGAAGGCCGACCCCGCGCTCCTCATCCACGGCAACTATTGCGGCCCGGGCAGCAACGCGCCGCTGCCGCCCGTCGACGCCCTCGACGCGGCCTGTGCACGCCACGACGCCTGCTGGCCCGCGACCGGCTTGCCGCCGCAGGCCTGCAACCTCCGGCTGCAGCGCGATGCCGCGCGGATCGCCCGCGACCCGCGCGAACCCGACGACCTGCGTGCCGCCGCCAATGTCATCGCGCTGGCCGCCTCGGTCATGCCCTACGCCCCGCCCGTCGCGACGGCGATGGGCGAGACGCCCCGTCCGCATGCCACCGCCGTCCCGCTCCGGAGCGTCCACCGGACCGCGCACCTGATTCTCGCGCCCGAAGACTGACGGCCTGCGCGCCCTCGTCAGCGGTGGCGCCACCGGACCCTCAAAACCGACCGACCCCGCGATCCGCACGCCGCGAACCCGTGCGGCCGCGGATCAAGCCGACAAGACGGAGAGAACCATGGCAAATCACGTCCCCGCATCCGGCGATGTCACCCGCCCGGCCCCCGCCGCGCCGGAAGCCCCGAGGCCGTATGCGGGCTTCGACGGCCAGTATATCGGCGGCGCCTGGCGGCATGGCCGGCACGGCGGAAAGCTTCCCGACGACAATCCCTATTCCGGCGAGCGGCTCGCCGTGATCGTGATGGCCGACGAGAGCGACCTCGACGCCGCATACGAGGCGGCCGCGAAGGCGCAGCTGGCCTGGGCCGATCGTCTTCCGGCGGAACGGGCCGCCGTGATGGTCCGGGCCCTCGCCATCCTGGAGGCGCGCCACGGCGAGATCGTCGACTGGCTGGTGCGCGAGGGCGGCAGCACCCGCGCCAAGGCCGAACTGGAATGGCAGTTCGTCCAGGCGGTCACCCGGGACTGCATCGGGTTCCCCTACCGGGTCGAAGGCCGCATCCTGCCGCTCGACGAGCCGAACAAGGAAAGCCGGGTCTATCGGCAGCCGCTCGGGGTGATCGGCGTGATCAGCCCCTGGAACTTCCCGATGTACCTGTCGGTGCGCTCGGTGGCCCCCGCCCTCGCGCTCGGCAACGCGGTCGTCCTCAAGCCGGCGGAGGACACACCGGTAACCGGCGGCCTGCTCATCGCCAAGGTGTTCGAGGAGGCCGGCCTGCCGCCGGGGCTGCTCAACGTCGTGATCGGCCCGATCGCGGAGATCGGCGACGCCTTCACCCTGCACCCGGTGCCGCGGTTCATCTCCTTCACCGGCTCGACCCGGGTGGGCCGGCACATCGGCCAGCTCGCGATGACCGGCCCCCGCATGAAGCGCGTCGGGCTCGAACTCGGCGGCAACGCGCCCCTGGTGGTGCTGGACGATGCCGACCTGGAGCACGCGGTCCGCGCCGCGGTGGTCGGCCGCTTCCTGCACCAGGGCCAGATCTGCATGAGCACCAACCGCATCATCGTCGATGCCAAGATCTACGATGCGTTCGTGGATCGGTTCACGGCCCATGTCCGCACGCTCAAGTACGGCGATCCGAACGACCCGTCCGTCGCCATCGGCCCGGTCATCAACGCCCGGCAATTGAAGGCCCATCTGGCGCATATCGCGGGCGCCCGGTCGTCCCGTGCCCGTCAGGTGCTGGGCGGCGAGCCGGAGGGGCTCGTGCTACCGCCGCACGTGTTCGCCGACGTGACCAACGACCTGCCGCTCGCGCAGGACGAGATGTTCGGCCCCATCGCGCCGATCATCAAGGCGCATGGTGAGGCCCACGCCCTGGCCCTCGCCAACGACACCCCGTTCGGCCTGTCGAGCGCCGTCTTCACGCGCGACCCGGAGCGCGGCGTCCGCTTCGCCCTCGGCGTCGAGGCCGGGATGACCCACGTCAACGACCACACCGTCGACGACAGCCCGACCGGTCCCTTCGGCGGCGAGAAGAACAGCGGGATCGGCCGGTTTGGCGGGCAATCGATCCTCCACGAATTCACGCGCGAGCACTGGGTGACCGTGCGCAGCCGCCCGGCCGCCTACCCGTTCTGAGCCGACATTTCGCCCCGGCCGGCACCCGGCCGGGCACGCCTCGCCAAGGAGTTCCCATGTCCAGTCACCGCCCCTCATCATCGGTTCCGACGACGAACCATGACGTCATCGTCGTCGGCGGCGGCTCCGCCGGCAGCCTGATCGCCGGCCGCCTCGCCGCCGAGACCGACGCCGAGGTCCTCCTGCTCGAAGCCGGCGGGCGCGACACCGACCCGCTCATCCACATCCCGGCCGGCTTCGCGAAGCTGCTCCAGCACGGCTGGTTCCTGTGGCCCTACGAGACCGTCCCGCAGGCCCAGCTGGACGGGCGGCCCCGGCCGGTCCAGCAGGGCAAGGGCCTCGGCGGCGGTAGCTCGATCAACGCCATGGCCTATGTGCGCGGACAGCCGGAGGATTACGAGCACTGGGCCGAGGCGGCCGGCGGGACCGGTGCCTGGTCGTGGCAGGATCTGCTGCCGCACTTCGTGGCGATGGAGGGCAACGACCTCCTCGCCGGCCCCTGGCACGGGACCGACGGGCCGCTGAAGGTGTCGCAGCCGCACCTGAACCCGCTGAACCAGGCCATCGTGAAGGGCTTCCAGCAGGTCGGGCTGCCGTACAATCCCGACTATAACGGCGCGGTGCAGCGCGGCGTCGGCCCCTGCCAACTCACCATCGGCGACAATCGCCGTTGCAGCGCGGCCGTGGCCTTCCTCCACCCGGCGAAGGGCCGCCCGAACCTGACGGTCCGAACCCGCGCCCTGGCGACGCGCATCATCCTGGAGGGGGACCGCGCCACCGGCGTCGAGTACCTGCGCAACGGCCGCCCGCATCGCGCGCTGGCGGGCGAGGTGATCCTGAGCG
This sequence comes from Methylobacterium sp. J-072, assembly GCF_022829425.1. Taxonomy (NCBI): domain Bacteria; kingdom Pseudomonadati; phylum Pseudomonadota; class Alphaproteobacteria; order Hyphomicrobiales; family Methylobacteriaceae; genus Methylobacterium; species Methylobacterium sp. J-072. The sequence continues at coordinate 72,405 of NZ_JAKSYK010000165.1, forward strand.
CCGGCGCCCTGAACTCCCCGCGGCTCCTCATGCTCTCCGGCATCGGCCCCAAGGACGAACTCGCCCGACACGACATCCGGCTCTTGGTCCATGCCCCCGATGTCGGGCGGCATCTGCAGGACCACCCGCAGGTTCCCGTGACGGCCCGTTGCAGGGGCGACTGGGGCTACGCGCGCGCCGCGTCGGGCCTCGGGATGCTGCGGGCGGGCCTGCAATACGTCCTGACCCAGACCGGTCCGGCGGCCACCAACGGCATCGAATCCGTCTGCTACTTCAACCCCGACGATCCCGACGGCGCCCCGACCATCCAGAGCTTCCACGCCGCGGCCATCGCGAACGCCGCGCTCGGCAAGCCGGAGCCCTATCCCGGCCTGACCCTGGAGAACGTCGTGCTCCAGCCGCGCAGCCGCGGCTACGTCAAGCTGCGCGATGCCGATCCGCGCTCGGCGCCGGTCTTCGACCCGAACTACCTCGGCGATCCCGAGGACATGCGCAGGATGGTCGCCGGCCTGCGCTACGTGCGCGAGGTGCTCAAGGCGCCGGCGCTCCGGCACCTGCTCGAGGACGATCCGGAACTCCTGCCGGGCCGGACCGTGCAGAGCGATGCCGACCTCGCCGCGCATGCCCGCCGCACGCTGACCTGCATGTGGCATCCGACCGGCACCTGCCGGATGGGCGCCGACGCCGACGCGGTGGTCGACCCGGCGCTGCGGGTGCGCGGCGTGCGCGGTCTGCGGGTCGTCGACGCCTCGATCATGCCTCGTATCGTGAGCGGCAACACCAATGCGCCGACCCTGGCGCTCGCGAGCAAGGGATTGGCGATGATCAAGGACGAACTCGCCGGAAACCCACCCGTCCCGATCCGGCAGCGGGAACTGGCTGCGTGAGGGCCCGTCCCCTCGGCGGGGGCGTCGATCCCGCATCGGCGCACCCTAATCGCTCCGGCGACAGCGGAGGCCAGCCGACGCTTCGGCTTCATACCCGGTGAGTATCGCGCCGAACCGCATTGATCTTTGATCGGGATGTTTCGCCGTCCTAGCCTTCCGTCACATCGAGGCGAGGGAGGCCGCGGAAGGGACATGGCAGCGATCGTAGAGGTCGAGACCGTCATCGTCGACGTACCGACGATACGTCCGCACGTTCTCGCGATGACGACGATGCACCATCAGTCGATCGTGCTCGTCAGGATCCGCGATGCCGATGGCGTCGAGGGCGTCGGTGAAGGAACGACGATCGGCGGATTGAGCTACGGCGAGGAGAGTCCGGAGAGCATCAAGCTCGCCATCGATACCTATCTCGCTCCGATCCTGCTGCGCAGCGACGGCGCGCGCGTCGGCGACACCATGGCCAGGATCGGCCGCAGCGTCGTCGGGAATCACATCGCCAAATGCGCCGTCGAAACCGCGCTGCTCGACGCGGCCGGCAAGCGGCTCGGCGTTCCCGTCTCCGAGATGATCGGCGGCGGCCGCGTGCGGGACCGATTGCCGGTGGCCTGGACCCTGGCGAGCGGAGATACCGATCGCGACATCGCGGAGGCCGAGCGCATGCTGGCCGACCGGCGCCACAACATCTTCAAGCTGAAGATCGGCAAGCGCGCCGTGCGCGAGGATGTCCGGCACGTGGCCGCGATCAAGCGGGCGCTGGCGGAACGGGCGAGCGTCCGCGTCGACGTCAATCAGCACTGGAGCGAGGCCGAGGCCGACCTCGGCATGGGCCTGCTGCACGATGCCGGCGTCGACCTCGTCGAGCAGCCCGTCGCCCGGCGCGCCCTGGCCGCGATGACGCGCCTGACGGCAAAGCACGTCGTGCCCCTCATGGCCGACGAGGCGCTTCACGGGCCGATCGATGCCTTCACCATCGCCAGCGGCGCCGCCGCGCGGATCTTCGCGATCAAGATCGCGCAATCCGGCGGTCTCTTCCCCGCCTACCGACGCGCGTTCGGGGACGTGGTCCCGACGGCTCTGCTGAGCTTCGGCACCGGGCCGGCCTTCCTGAGCGCGGGCGTGCCGATCGACCGGGACGCGCTGGTGGCGAGTGCCGGGCTCGATCTGCGGGTGGCGCCGAACGCGACGCTCGGCGTGGCCTATACCGGCCAGGTCGGCGCCCGGGCACAGGACCAAGCCGTGAAGGGCAACCTCACCCTCCGGTTCTGAACGGGGGCGTGCGGGCCGGTCTTCGGAGACCCATTCTCTGGGCCGGCCCATCCGAGTCGCTCACGGCGATCGCGTGGCGATGCATTCGAAGGCCCGCAGTGGTGCGCCGCTCTTAAAGCCTGTTTGAGGACGGCTTTCAGGCTGGATTGTAGAGCGCGCTGACGGCAGGAAGCTGGCGGCGCAAGCTAGGCAGCCGGTCGCGACATCCCAGGCGACCGGCCGCGGCGCGGTGGAAGCCGGCCCAGTGGCTGAGCCAGCCGAAGGTGCCCTCATCCTGAGCTTGCCGAAGGATCGACCACCCGGCGCCGCTCCGGCACGACGTCCTTCGACAAGCTCAGGATGTGGGTCCTTCTGATCTGGATCCTTCTCGACGCCGCGGCGGTGCATGCCGTGGC
>NZ_JAKSYK010000166.1:0-963 GCF_022829425.1 Methylobacterium sp. J-072
CCCGTCCCTGCCCTGTTTGCGACGCGCAACATTTCCCTAGCCACAGCCAGCACCGCGTATCTCCCACACAGTAGCGCAAAACATCTCTATATTGCAATCCCGAGTCGCATCGCATGTTGTTATACTGAATTGTTTTTTGACTTCTTTTCAGTTTTTGCGCGTCTAGTACATTAGTGTATTCGGGAGAGAGCTATAGTGAGAATATGTACACCCGGGGAGAACTCATCTCTAAAGTTCGATAGCAGTGTGCCGGGGCTTCATGCTGATGCCATTCTGGCTAGGCAGCATCTGAACCAGATCGAGTTGGGAACTGAGCCCACATTCGTCGTCATCGATCGGCGCCCGCTGATCGGCCAATGCTTTCTTGCTTCCCTGCGCGATGCCCGGCCGAACCTCGCTTTCAAGGGCTTCCCGAGCGTGGCCGCTTGGCAAGACACGGCGGCATCGACGTCGACCAGCACCGTTCTGCTATGCCTACCAGGCGGCAGCACACTTCAGGCGGAACGGGATCAGATCGCTCGGGAACTCGCCGAGATCCATGCCTACGCTCCGGGCGTGAGGGTGGCGGTCATGACCGACTACGAGAGCCCTGATCAGATCGTTCAGGTGTTGAAGCTCGGTGTCAAAGGCTACATCCCAACCAGCATCTCCCTTGAAGTGGCCATCCAGGCTCTGCACCTCGTGCGTGCTGGAGGCGTCTACATGCCAGCTGCATGTATGATGGGCCTTCTAGCGGGGATGGAAAGCACAACGGACCAAGTCCCGGAAGAGCACGAGTTCTCCCCTCGGCAGCTCAGCGTCGCCCGAGCCCTGCGTAAGGGTACGCCGAACAAGATCATCGCCTACGAGCTGAACATGTGCGAGAGCACGGTGAAAGTTCACGTCCGCAACATCATGAAGAAGCTGAAGGCGAAGAACCGCACCGAGGTCGCATACCTCACGAACCAATATTTTAGCAAAGAA
>NZ_JAKSYK010000170.1:0-37495 GCF_022829425.1 Methylobacterium sp. J-072
CCCAGGCCTCGGGGCCGGTGAGCGGCAGGATCGCGGAGGCCAGGATCCGACCGTCCCTGCGCAAACGGGCGACCCGCACGCGCCCCTCGGCCCCGAGATCGGCCAGGACGGCGCGCAGGAACGCGACCTCGTCGGGCCGCTGCCCCAGGCCGGTGCCGGCCCGGCCCTTCCAGCCCGCCGCCTCCAGGGCGACGTGGTCGTCCAGGGCGCCGTCGAGCACCCCGGGCGCGTCCAGGATCTCGAGGGCGACCGGTCCCGCGGCCTCCAGGCGCTGGCGCGCGAGGCGCAGCTTGCGCCGCCGCTTGCCGGAGAGATGGTCGAGATAGGTCTTCCGCGCCTGCACCGACCGGCCGGTCACGTCGAGCAGGCCGCGCTCATGGGGCCAGTAGGCCGCCTGCCGCACCCCGTGCGCGGCCAATAGGTCGGCAAAAGCACCGTCCGCGGGCGCGTTCGGCAGGAGCAGCCGCGGCGGCAGGCCGAGCGCCCGCGGCGCGGCGAACAGGGCGGCGAGCGCGGCCTCCGGGTCGGTGCCGTCGAGGAGCGGCGCCCCGAACGGGCAGTAGCCGTGGGTCCAGCCCATCAGCAAAGGCAGCGGCAGGCCCCAGCGGCGCCAGGACAGCCGGAACGGCCAGGCCGCCAGGAACCGCGCGCCCGGCGCCTCGGGGGGCCGGTCAGCGATGATCAGGAGTCGCACACCCGCACCGAAGGCTTTTGCGGCCGCGAGCGCGTAGCCGGCTTCGTAGAACGGGTTGCGGATATGGGCGTCCGCGCCGAGCGTCCGCCAGGCCGGGACCCAGGATGCAGCGGTGTCGAGGGGCCGAACCGCCGCCGTCGATCCGTTAGGGAGGGTCACGGCGTCTCGCATGGCGCGACCGTCAGGCCGCGAGCCGGTGGCGGATCGCCCCGGCGAAGCCGAGCACGTCGTAGTGCCATGCGGTCGCCCCCGCCCCGGCCACCAGCAGGACCAGCCGCAGGACCTGACCGGGGGGCATCAGCCCTCCCGGCACCAGGCCGATCCCGGCGGTCACCGCGCCGCAGACCAGGGCGGCGCCGGCGATCCCGACCATGTCGGCGAGCGGCACCGGCATCGTGGTGCCGGCCCGGTAGGCGCCGAGCACCAGCACCAGGCAGGCCGCCGCCTGCCCGCCCGCGAAGGCGAGCGCCGCCCCGGAGGCGCCAAGCCTCGGGATCAGCAGCAGGGACAGCGCCGCCACCGCCGCCAGGGTGGCGAAGGCCGCCGCCGCTTCCAGCCCGCTGGAGCGGGTGAAGTAGATCACCTGCCCGAAATAATAGGCCCGGAACATCATCAGGATGCTGGCCAGGATCAGCACCGGGGCGAGCGCCCGCGCCTCCGCCCGGTAATCCGGTCCGAGCAGCACCGCGACCACGAGGTCGTCGAAGCACAGGAAGAACACCGCCCCGAAGGCGGCGATCAGGGTCATGGCCCGGGCGGCGTCGCTCAGCACCCCGGAGGCGGCCGCGATGCCGCCGACCCGCGCCTCGCGCTTGGCGATGGAGATCAGCGACAGGGCGATCGCCTCCCCGAACACGATGAAGCTCTGCTTCAGGAAGTCGGCGAGCGCCCCGTAGGCGCCGAGCCCCGCGGGGCCCACCGTCTTGGCGATGATCAGCCGGTCGAGACTCTGGGCGAGCGCCGCCGTCCCGAAGGACAGCACCAGCGGCCAGCCATAGGCGAACAGCCGCAGGGCCTCGGCCCGGCTGCCGCGGCCGGGCATCATCGGGGCGATGGTGATCGCGGCCGGCAGCGCCGCCAGGGCGTTGGCGGCGGCCACGGCAAAAGCGAGGTGCAGCGGATCGGCCGACAGGTGCAGCGCCAGGCTGCCCAGCCCGAGGATCAGCACGGCCCGGCTCATCACCGAGGCCGCCACCGCCCCGGCCTTGAGGCGCGTGCGGGCGATCTCGGTGGAACCCTCGAACAGGGTCGTGCCGAAGGCCAACGCCAGGATCGCCGCCGCCATAGGGCCCGAGACCAACCCGAGCCCGGCCGCCAGCGCGCTGCCGAGGCCGGCGAGCAGCAGTGTGCCCCCCAGGATCCGCACGACGGTGCCGACCTGCGCCGGCTCGCGCGCCTCGTCGTATAGGGCGAAGAACGCGAATTTCGGCCACTGGCAGGTGGCGCCGTAGAGCACCAGCGCCCAGGACAGGACGTACAGGTATAGGCCGTAGCTCTCCACCGGCGCGAGCCGGGTGAACACCGCCACGGAGGCCATGTTCAGGGCGGCGGCGAAGCCGCGCGAGCCGACATAGATCAGGCTGTGCCGGGCAATCATGTCCTACGCATCATGCGCCATAACGGTCGCCGCTTCGGCGATAACCCTTATGCGGGCGCAAGCGTTAGAGCATCGTCTCTTTCCGAATGCCCGAAGCCACCTTTCGGGACGATGTTTTGAGACGACGTTGCTTCGATCCCGCATCCGGACAGGCGCTGTGTCGTGCCCCCCCTCAGCGCCGGATCAGTGACTTGCCGGTCATCTCGGCCGGGTGGTCGAGGCCCATCAGGTCGAGGAGGGTCGGCGCGACGTCGGCCAGCCGGCCGTCGGCGAGCGTCACGCCCTCGACGCCGACCAGCGTCACCGGCACCGGGTTGAGGGTGTGGGCGGTGTGCGGCTCGCCGGTCTCCGGGTCGCGCATCATCTCGCAATTGCCGTGGTCGGCGGTGACGAGGAGCGCCCCGCCGCTCGCCGTGATCGCGTCGACCACCCGGCCGAGGCAGGCATCGACCGTCTCCACCGCCTTCACGGCGGCGGCGAGGCTGCCGGTATGGCCGACCATGTCGGGGTTGGCGAAGTTCAGGAGGATCATGTCGTAGCGCCCGGAGCCGATCGCCTCGACGGCGCGGTCGGTCAGCTCGGCGGCCGACATCTCCGGCTGCAGGTCATAGGTTGCCACCTTCGGCGAGGGCACCAGGATCGCGTCCTGGCCCTCGAACGGCGCCTCGCGGCCGCCGTTCATGAAGTAGGTGACGTGGGGGTACTTCTCGGTCTCGGCCATGCGCAGCTGGGTGCGCCCGGCCTGGGCCACGGTCTCGCCGAGGCCGTTCGGCAGGTCGAGGGGGCCGAACAGGGTGTCGGCGAAGGCATCGATCTCGACGCTGTACTGGACGATCCCGAGGGCGGCGGCGAACCGGACCGTCCGAGCGCGGGGAAAGCCCGCGAAATCCGGATCGAGCAGGGCTTCGAGGATCTGCCGGGTCCGGTCGGCGCGGAAATTGAAGCTCAGCACGCCGTCGCCGTCCTGCATGCCGGCATAGTCGCCGATGATGGCCGGCCGCAGGAACTCATCCGACAGGTCGACCACGTAGGAGGCGGCGATCGCCTCCATGGCGCTCGGGAACGGGGCGCCGCGCGCCGCAATCATCGCGTCGTAGGCGATCGAGACCCGCTCCCAGCGCTGGTCGCGGTCCATCGCGTAGTAGCGGCCGCACACGGTGGCGATGCGGGCGCCCTCGGGGAGCGCGGCCTCGACCGTCTCCAAGCAGCCGGCTGCGGAGCGCGGCGGCATATCGCGCCCGTCCGTGAAGGCGTGGAGGCGAACCGGCACGCCAGCCTCGACCAGCACCCGCGCCAGCGCCACCGCGTGGTCCTGGTGCGCGTGGACGCCACCGGGCGACAGCAGGCCGACGAGGTGGCAGGTCCCGCCGCTCGCCCGCAATGCGTCGATGAACCGGACGAGCGCCGGGTTGGTGGCGAGCGAGCCGTCCGCGACCGCGGTATCGATGCGCGGCAGGTCCTGCATGACCACCCGGCCGGCACCGATATTCAGGTGCCCGACCTCGGAATTGCCCATCTGCCCCTCGGGCAGGCCGACATCGGCCCCAAAGGTCATCAGGCGCGCCCGGGGACGCTCCGCCATCAGCGCGTCGAAGACGGGGGTCCGCGCCTGGAGGACGGCATTGTCGGCGACCGTGTCCCGGAGTCCCCAGCCGTCGAGGATCACGAGCATCACGGGGCGCGGGGTCCTGTCGGGCACGGTCACAACACTCCAAAGCCGTCACGGCACGATGCGGGGTCCGGGACCCACGGGCCCCGGAAACATGCGCGTGTCGATAATCGGCTTGGCCGCGCGAGACTACAGCCCTGGATAGGAATCGGCGACGGATGCGGAACGGCGTCCGGCTTCTGACACCGGATCCACAGGTCCGATCACGGAAGTCCCTTCAATTGACGCTCGCCGGGTCCGATCCGGACGGGACGCCCATCAGGGGCGGTTTCCGGCGCAGGGCGGTCCGCAGCAGCGTCCGGCGATAGCCCCGATGCGACAGGAAGCCGACCGCCCAGGACAGGTGCATGGCGATCGCCGCCGGGCCGCTCATGACCAGCACCGGTTCCCGCGCCTTCACCGCCAGGGCGAGGCCGCTCAGGCCGCAGCCGCCCGCGTAGAGTGCCAGCAGGAGCAGCAGCATCGGCGCGACCGTCACGAGCGCCAGCGCGGCGATGCCGTAGAGCAGGACCAGGGGCGGCAGCATCTGGCGCATCCGCGGCAGGCAGGCGTGCTTCTCCAGGGTCCGGGCGCAGCCGCGGCCGTACAGGAAGTATTGCCGCGTCAGGCTGAACAGGGTGGCGCGGGGAAAGTAGGTCACGGCGAGATCGGCCGCGAGATAGATCTTGCCGCCGGCCGCGCAGAACCGCCGGTCGAGCTCGGCGTCCTCGTTGTGCGAAAAGCTCTCGTCGTAGCCGCCGACCCGCAGGAACTCGCGCCGGTCGAAGATGGCGTGGTGGCCATGGGAGACGTAGCCCGAGATCCCGCCCAGGCGGTGCGCCGACCCGCCATTGCCGAGCCGGCTGTTCTGGGCGGCCGCGATGGCCCGCTGCAGCGGCGTCACCCCGACCGTCCGCAGGGGCACGACCACGGAGACCGCCTCCCGCAACCGGATCGCCTGAACCAGGTCCCGCACCCAGTGCTCGGGATAAGCGGCGTGGCAATCGGCGCGCACGAGATAGGCGGAGCCCGGATGCGCGAGCCGCGCCGCGAGGTTGAGGCCCGAGGCCTGGATGCGCCGGGCGTTGTGGATCAGCTGGATCCGCGGGTCCTCGGCACTCAGCGCCCGGACGATCGCGCAGGTGGCGTCGCTGCTGCCGCCGTCCATCACCAGCAATTCGCAGGCGAGCGACCCTGAGGCCGGCATCACCGAGCGGATCGCCTCGGCGATGTGGTGGGCCTCGTTCAAGGCCGGCATGGCGATCGTCACGAGCGGGATGCTCGCGCCGTCCGAGCCATCGACCGAAGCGTCCTTCATGGCGGTTCTCCTGAGACCCGAGCCCGATCTTTCGCCGGACCCGCAGTGGCCCCGTTCCGGAGGAATCTCAGCGCCTCGGTGAGGACGGCTCGTACGCCCGGCACGCGTGTCCGGGCCGGCCGAGCCGGTCTCGACAGAGACGATGTCCCGCGCCCGGGGTCTCTTCTGTGCTCATAAGCAATCAATACCGTGCTTAACGACAACCACCTCTTCAGTCGGGAGGCGCGGTACGACGAAAGATGTAATTCGTGCCGGCCGACCGCGGTGATAGCCCAGCTCGGTGGGGTCCCCGATCCGGCAGCCTGATGCCGCGAGCGGATCCCGCAAGCACCGATCGTCGTGCGGGATCGCCTCGAATGATGGACTCTTTGGACGCGTTTGCGCTCGATGCGCCGAAACACGGGCTCACCGGGCCGAGATCAGAACCGACCGCGATGCCGGTCACCGAGATTGTTCCGGATCATAAGCTCGTCGCCTTCGATGCCGCGAGCGTCTGGCAGTATCGTGGGTTGTTGTGGGTCCTGATCCTGCGCGACCTGAAGGTGCTCTATCGCCAGACCGCGCTGGGCGCCTGCTGGGCCATCGCCCAGCCGCTGTTCACGGTGGCGATCTTCACGGTCATCTTCGGCCATTTTGCCAAGATCCCCACCGACGGGGCGCCCTACGCACTGTTTGCCGGCAGCGCCATCATCCTGTGGACCTACTTCGCCGAGTCGGTGCGCCGGAGCGCCACCGGCCTCGTCACCGAGGCGGAGCTCATCCGCAAGATCTACTTCCCGCGCCTGGTGATCCCGCTCGCGACCGTGGTGTCGCCGATGGTCGACTTCGCCATCGCCCTCGGGGTGATGCTGGTGCTGATGCTCTGGTACGGCGTGGTGCCGAGCTGGCACATCGTCTTCGCGATCCCGACGCTCGCCGTCACCGCGATGCTGGCGCTCGGGGTGAGCCTCTGGCTCGGGCCGGTCAACGTCCGCTTCCGGGACGTCAAGCACACCCTGCCGTTCCTCATCCAGATCTGGATGTACGCCTCGCCGATCGTCTACGCGGCGAGCATCGTCCCCGACTCGGTGCGCTGGGTCTACGCGCTCAACCCGATGGTCGGGCTGATCGAGGCGTTCCGGTTCGCGATCCTCGGCGGAACCGGCCCTGACGTCTTCGCGCTCGCCGTCTCGGTCACGGTCGCATCCCTGCTGCTGGTCACCGGACTGATCTTCTTCCAGCGCATGGAGCGCTCTTTCGCGGATATAATCTGATGTCGATGGCGATCAGCGTACAAGATATCGGCAAGCAATACTGGCGCGCCCCGCGGGCCACGCACGAGAACTCCCTGCGCGAGGCGCTCGTCGAGGGCGCGCGGGGTCTGCTGACGCGGAAGTCCGATGGCCGCCCGTCCAAGGAGGGGTTCTGGGCCCTCAAGGATGTCAGCTTCGGCATCAAGCACGGCGAGAATGTCGGCATCATCGGGATGAACGGGGCGGGCAAGAGCACCCTGCTCAAGCTGATCTCGCGGATCGCCGCCCCGACCACCGGCAGCATCAAGCTGGTCGGCCGGGTCGGCGCCCTGCTCGAAGTCGGCACCGGCTTCCACCGGGAGCTCACCGGGCGGGAGAACATCTTCCTCTACGGCTCGATCCTGGGCATGCACCGCCACGAGATCGCGGAGAAGTTCGACGCGATCGTCGAGTTCTCGGAGATCGGCGACTTCATCGACATGCCGGTGAAGCGCTATTCCAGCGGCATGTATGTCCGGCTGGCCTTCTCGGTCGCCGCCCATCTCGAGCCCGACATCCTGCTCCTCGACGAGGTCCTGGCGGTCGGCGACTACACCTTCCAGAAGAAGTGCATCGACTTCGCCCGGCGCCTGCAGACCAAGGGCTCGACGATCCTGCTCGTCTCGCACAACATGTTCAGCGTGAAGACCATGTGCGAGCGGGTCATCTACATCAAGAACGGCCGCGTCGCCTTCGACGGCCCCACCGACGAGGGCCTGCACCACTACGAGCGGGACAGCTACCTGGCCGATGCGCCGTGGTTCAAGCCGGAGGGCGGCCACCATCCGGTGGAGATCCGCGAGGTGACGATCGCCGACGAATCCGGGGCGCCGAAGACGCTGTTCCGGCACGGCGAGCGGATGCGGATCACCGCGCGCTACACCGCCGCGGAGCCGATCGCCGACCCGCATGTCCTGTTCTCGGTCACCCGGTCGGACGAGCTGCTCTGCTGCAACTTCAGCACGATGACGGACCGCGCCAAGCTGCAGACCCTGTCGGGCGACGGCACGATCGAGTTGCTGACGCCGCCACTGACCCTGAACGCCGACACCTACACGGTCTCGGTGGTGGTCCGGCAGCGGGGCTTCGAGCGCCTGCTCGCCGCAAAGGTCGGCGCCCGCTTCCACATCGAGCACCCGGTCTTCGCCCCCGACGTGTTCGGCGTGTTCCACATGCCCGGCACCTGGTCGGCGGACGCGGCCGGCGGCGGCACGAACTAGGGTTGGGACCATGAGCAAGCCGTCGATGCCTCAGCCGCGCCGCGTCTCCGTCGTCGTCCCGACCGCGGACCGGCCCGCCCTCCTCGAGGACGCGCTCGCGAGCATCCGGGCCCTGGAGGGCCCGGAGATGACGTTCGAGATCCTGGTCGGCGACAACGGCACGGACCCGGAGACCCGGGCGGTCGCGTCGCGGTTCGGGGCGCGCTACCTGCCGGCCGACCGGCCGGGGGCCGGGGCGGCGCGCAATGTCGGGCTCGCGGCCGCCACCGGCGAGTTCGTGGCCTTCCTCGACGACGACGACATCTGGCGGCCGGGGCACATCGCGCCCCTGATCGCCGCGCTCGACAGCCATCCCGAATGGGACGCGCTCATCAGCCAAGCGATCTACACGGATACCGAGCGGCGGGTGATCGGCGATCCGTGGCCGGCCGAGCCGCCGGCGGGAGCCGTGCCGTTGCTGCGCGCGATGCTGAGCGGCCTGTTCCCGCAGATCGGGACGGTGCTGGTGCGCCGGGACGCGCTGGCCGGGTACGGCACCTTCGACGAGGCGCTGATCGCCGGCCAGGACCTCGACTGGCTCCTCCGCTTCGCGCGCCGGCGGCGCCTCGGCCATGTCCACGTCCTCGGCACCTTCGTGCGGACGCGGCCCCAGGGCAGCTTCGACGCGCTCCAGCGCATGCGCGTGCGCTACGACCGAAAGGTCTTCTACCGGCACGCGATCCCGGAATGGCGGGTGTGGCGGTCACCGGGCGACTTCTACCGCGCCCAGTCGATGATGCTCTGGCACTTCTTCAGCTATTTCGAGACCGCCGCCGCGACGCGGGCCCTCAACGGCGATCGGTCCGGCGCGTGGGGCGCGATCCGCGCGATGTTCGGCGTCTTCCCGGTGCGCTCCCTGGTCCATGTCGTCGCGGACCGGCCCCTGAGACGGACCGTCCTGCAGCTCCTGCGCCGGTCCGGCCGGGCGACGCTCTCGGCCCCGCCCTCCCGCTGACGCCGCGCCGGCGGCCCGTCACGCCTCAGCGTGAGGCCGCCGGCTCGAACGGCCGCGAGTGATCCGCCCCGGCCTCGCGTCCAGGCCAGCGCCCGAACAGGCTGCCGTGCACGAACGGCGTGAACGGCCGGCGGCCCAGGCGTGTGCCGGCCCGGCCGCGCAGGCGGTCCAGGGCCGCCAGGACGCGCCGCGCCTGACAGCCCCACCAGGCCTTGCTGGTCCGGATCGTCGGCTCGATCGCGGTCGCGAAGGCGAGGCATTGCCGCATCGCCGCATCGTTCCCGCTCTCGCAGGCGAGCCCGGCGAGCCAGCAGGCCTCCCGGGCGAAGCGCGTCCGCATGTCCGCGACCCAGCCGGCGAAGCCCGGCAGATGGGCGCCGGCCGTCCGCTGGAGGTGCTCGCAGGTCTCCAGCTGCTCGCGCAGATCGCTCAGCGGCCGGTCGATATAGGCCGACGACATGTTGCCGCCGTGCCAGCGGTAATAGGCCTGCGGCGCCTCGATCGCCGCGATGTCGTACCGGGTGGCGATGCGCATCCACATCTCGACGTCGCAGGTATGGGGGAATTGCGCGTCGTAGCCGCCGACATCCTTCTGCACGCGGGTCCGCACGAGCGCGGTCGGCGAGGCGACACCGTTCTTCCTCCGGCAGAAATCCTCGATGTATTGGGCGCCGGAGAAGGTCGCGTAGTCGAAGATCGTGGTGTCGGCGACGGCGAACTCGTCGTTGCGCTCGCCGAACACGACCGCGAGGCCGTAGGTCATCCCGACCTCGGGATGGCGCTCCATGACCGCGACCGCCCGGGCGAGCGCCCCCGGCGTCAGCGCGTCGTCGGCGGAGAGGACGAGGGTGTAATCCGCGCTCGCCCAGTCCATCACGCCGCGGTTGATGCTGCCGACCAGCCCGAGATTGCGTGGGTTGCGCGTGTACTGGATGCGCGGATCGGCGGCTGCGAGGCGTTGCGCGACCGCCGGCGTGTCGTCCGGCGAATGGTCATCGACGATCAGGATGCGAATCGCGACATCCCGTTGGCCGGTGACCGTCGCGACGCAATGTTCGAGGTAATGTCCGTAGTTGTAGCAGGGAATGACGACGTCGACGCCGGGCATGGCGTGGTTCTCCCGATGCTGCGAGCATGCTTCCCGAAGCGGGCGCCGAAGCGGGCGCCGAAGCGCCTCACTCCTCCCAGACGTCGAAGGCACCGTCCAGCAAGGCGCGGAACACCAGCGCGTCGTCGAATTGCGTGACGAAGGTCCGCGCGACGGTGCCCCGGGGCCGGGTCTTCTCGGCCTGGGCGTAGACGGTGCCGTAGCCGGCCTCCGAGGCGGCGCGGCCCGAAAACGCCGTCCAGTTCCGCGACTGTCCGAACGGAATCGCGAAGCTGTCGGGCGCGACCCCGAGCCGGGCCTGGATCAGCCGACGGGATTCCCCCAACTCGGCCATCGCGGCGGCCTCGTCGAGACGGCCGAAATCCGGATGCGTCATCGAATGGCTGCCGAGATCGGCACCGGAGGCGACGAGCCGCTCGATATCGCGCCAGTTCAGGATCTGGTCGGTGCCGTCCCGCGTGGCCTCGTCGCACCACAGCGGAACCACGAAGAACGACCACGGGATGCCCCGCTCGGACAGGACCGGGAAGGCCCGGGTCAGGACGGACTTGAACCCGTCGTCGAAGGTGATGGCGAGGTCGGTGCGAGCCCCGCCGCCCCGGGCGATCTCGGCGGCGGGAACGAACCGGTAGCCGAGACGCAGGGCCTGATCGATCTGGCGCGCGAAGCGGTTCGGATCGACATCGTTGATCCCGCATTCGGGCTGCCCGAACGAGTGGTAGCAAAGGATCCGTCCGCCGGTCCGCGCGTGACGCCGGCCGCCGACGGCGAGCGCCTTGCGCTCGCAGGCGATCCGCACGGCGTTCACGCGCCGGCGATTCACCCCGCAGGCGCGGGCGAGGCGCCGCAGGACTTTGACGCCGGCAAAGCCGTGTCCGCGACCGAGGGAGAGGGACGAATCCATCGCGTTCGGCATCATCGCAAGGCGGCGCGCAGGCCGGCGACGACCTGGTCCTGCATCGCGTCGTCCATGCCGGCGTAGAGCGGCAGCAGGAGCGCGTGGTCGCGCGCCCGCTCCGATTCCGGCAGGGCGAAGCGCCGGGGCGCCTCGGCATAGGGCGGCTCCAGATGGGCGCACATGATGCCCCGGCGGGTGGCGATGCCCTGGTCGAGCATCGCCTGCATCACGGCGCCCTGGTCGGCCGCCTCCGGCAGGCGCACGCAGAAGCTCTGCCAGTTGCTGCGCGAGCCGATCGGCTCGGGCGGCGGCGTCACTTCCGGAAGATCGGCGAGCCGCGCCTTGTAGCCGTCAGCCAGGGCACGCCGCCGGGCGATCAGACCGGGCAGCCGGGTCAGCTGCGCGCGGCCGATGGCGGCCTGCACGTCGGTCATCCGGTAATTGTAGCCCGCGACCGTGTACGCCTCGGCGACCACCTTGGCGCTGCCGTGGCGCGCCACGTCGGACACGCTCATCCCGTGCTGGCGCCACAGCCTGAATTTGCGGTCCCAGTCGGGATTGGCCGTGGTGATCATGCCGCCGTCGCCGGTGGTCAGGACCTTGCGCGGATGGAACGAGAAGCAGGCGATGTCGCCGGCGGGCCCGCCGATCGGCCGCCAGACATCGCCCTGGAGCCGCTCGGAGCCGATCGCGCAGGCCGCGTCCTCGATCACCGGGATGCCGGAGCGGCGCCCGATCGCCACGATGGCCTCGAGATCGCAGGGCATGCCCATCTGGTGGACGCAGACGATCGCCTTCGTCCGCTCGGTGACCGCCGCGGCGGCGGCCTCTGGGGCCATGTTGAAGGTCGCCGGGTCGATATCGACGAAGATCGGCGTGGCCCCGCACTGGGCGATGGCGTTGGCGGTGGCGATGAAGCTGTGGCTCACCGTCACCACCTCGTCGCCGGGTCCGACCCCGGCGGCCAGCAGCGCGAGATGCAGCGCGGTGGTGCAGTTCGAGACCGCGCAGGCATGGGGAGCGCCGACGAGCGCGGCGAATTCCGACTCGAAGGCCGCGACCTGCGGCCCCTGGGTCAGCCAGCCGGAGCGGACCACGGCGGCGGCGGCCTCCGCCTCCGGCTCGCCGACATCGGGTTTCGCGATCGGGATCATGCGAGCGCCTGCCTCAGGTGATCCGAACCGGCCTCGTCGCTCCACCAGGCCACCAGGTCGGCCAGCCCCTCGGCCGCCCCGATCTCGGCCTCGAAGCCGATCAGCTCCCGGGCGAGGCTGGTGTCGCACAGGCGCCGGGGCACCGGGTTCACGGCGCGCTCGGCCTCGTGGATGAGCGGGGTGCCGTCCCGGCCCATGATCCGGGTGAGATGGCCGGCGAGATCGACCAGGGAGGTCTCCACGCCGGTGCCGACATTGAGCACCACGTCGGTGGCCGGGGCGGTGGCCGACAGGATGTTGGCCCGGGCGATGTCGCGGACATGGACGAGGTCCATGGTCTGCAGGCCGTCGCCGAACACGATCGGGGACTGGCCCTCGGCCAGGCGCTGCATCCAGCGCACCATCACCTCGGTGTAGCGGCCGGTCAGGTCCATGCGCGGCCCGTAGGCGTTGAAGTAGCGCAGGGCGACGTAGTCCAGGCCGTACATGTCGTTGAACGAGCGCAGCAGGCCCTCGCCGAAGGACTTGGCGGCCCCGTACAGGGTGCGGTTGTCGTAGGGGTGATTCTTCTCCGTGGTCGGGAAGCTCTCGGCCATGCCGTAGACCGAAGCCGAGGAGGCCATCACCACCTTGGCGACGCCGGCCTCGACGCAGCGCTCCAGCAGGTCGAAGGTCGCGGTCGCCATCACCTCGAAGGCCTGGCGGGGCTCGGCGGCGCATTGGGTGATCCGCAGGGCCGCCTGGTGGAACACCACGTCGGTGCCCTTGACCAGGCTGTCCATCAGGGCCCGGTCGCGGATATCGCCCTGCACCAGCCGGACACGGCCCGAGCCGAGGGCGTCCTTCAGGTTCTCGGGGCGCCCGCGCACCATGTTGTCGACGGCCACGATCTCGTTGCAGCCGGCCTCGACCAGCAGGTCGATGATGTGGGAGCCGATGAAGCCGGATCCGCCGGTGACGAGGATCCGGGTTCCGCGCAGGTCGCCGCCGAAGCGGCTTCCCTTGGTAACCTCACGCAGCTTGGGCATCGGCGACCTCGCAATAGCTGGAGACGGCCCGGCAGACGGTGTCGATCTGGCTGGTCGTCAGTTCCGGGAACATCGGCAGGGACAGGGTCCGGGCGGCCAGGCGCTCGGTGACCGGCAGGCGGCCGGTCCCGTCGTCGAGATGGCGGTAGGCGGGCTGCCTATGGACCGGGACGGGGTAGTGGATGCCGGTACTGATCCCGGCCTCGGTCAGGTGCTGGCGCAGGCCCTCGCGGTCGGGGGTGCTGACCGCGTAGACGTGGAAGGCGTGGTCGCGTCCGGCCGGACCCGGCAGGTCGAGGCCGAGGCCCGCGAGTCGCGCGCCGTACTCGGCCGCCACCGCCTGACGGGCCCGGGTCCAGCCCTCCAGGTAGGGGAGCTTGGTGCCGAGCACCGCGCCCTGGACCCCATCCATGCGCAGGTTGAACCCGTGCCGGACGTGGTTGTACTTGCCCTGCTGGCCCCAGTCGCGCAGGCACCGCGCCGCCTCGGCGAGGTCGTCCCGGTCGGTGACGATGGCACCGCCCTCGCCGTAGGCACCGAGATTCTTGCCGGGGTAGAAGCTGAAGCAGCCGATATCCCCGATCGTGCCGGCCTTCCTGCCGCCGCGCTCGGCGAGATGCGCCTGGGCGGCGTCCTCGATCAGGGCGAGGCCATGGCGCCGGGCGATGGCGCCGAGCGCGTCGAGATCCGCCATCCGGCCGTGCAGGTGCACCGGCAGGATCGCCTTGGTGCGGGGCGTGATCGCCGCCTCGACCAGGGCCGGATCCATGGTCCAGTTCACCGGGTCGATGTCGACGAGCACGGGCGTCGCGCCGGCGTAGAGCACGGCCGCGACCGTCGCCACGAAGGTCGCCGAGACCGTGATCACCTCGTCGCCCGGGCCGATATCCAGGGCCAGCAGCGCGAGGTGGAGCGCCGCGGTGCCGCTGCTGACGGCCACCGCGTGCTTGGCGCCGCAGGCCTTGGCGAAGGCCGCCTCGAAGGCGGTGACCGCCGGTCCGAGGACGAAGTCGCCGCTGCGCAGGACGTTGAGGACGGCGGTTTCGACGTCGCCGCCGATGGCGGCGTACTGCGCCTTGAGGTCGAGAAACGGGATCACGAGGCCCTCGCAAGTGGCATGAGGTCGATCGGGTGGCCGTTCTGGCGCAGGGAGCGCATCGCGGCCTCGAGCAGCTCGACCACGCGCAAGCCGCTGTGGCCGTCGGTCTTCGGCGCCTTGCCGGTGGCGATGCAGTCGACGAAGTGCTCGATCTCGACGACGAGCGCCTCGCGGAAGGAGAGGTGCGGCGACCACATGTCCCCGGTCCGGTACGAGACCATCAGCTCGGTGATGTCCCCGGAGCCGTCGCCGACGGTGACGCCGCGGTCGTAGACCTTGATCTTCTCGATCGGATCCAGGTCGTTGTAGACGATCATCTTCTTGCTGCCGCCGATCAGCGTCTGCCGGACCTTCACGGGGGCCAGCCAGTTGACGTTGATCTGCGCGACGACGCCGCGCGGGTAGAAGATCGTCAGGTGGGCCATGTTCTCGGGACGGCCGCTGAAATGGCCGGTGCCGCTCGCCGAGATCGCCACCGGGGCGAGGTCCAGCACGTGGTCGAGGATCGCGAGATCGTGGACCGCGAGGTCCCAGATCACGTTCACGTCGCGCTGGAACAGGCCGAGATTCACCCGGGTCGAGTCGTAGTAGAACATGTCGCCGATGGCGTCGCTCGAGATGAGCTCATGGATCTTCTCGACCGCGCCCGTGTAGACGAAGGTGTGATCGACCATGAGGGTGAGGTTGCGCTTGGCCGCCTCCGCGATCAGCAGCCGGGCCTCGACGGCCGAGGACGTGATCGGCTTCTCGATGAAGACGTGCTTGCCGGCCCGGAGCGCGTTGATGGCGATCTCGAAATGCGAGCTCACCGGGGTCGCCACCATGACGGCGTCGATCTGCGGATCCGCGATGAGGTCGCGCCAATCCTGGTGAAGCTCCGCGGCGGGATAGCGCTTGCCCGCCCGGGCCAAAGCCGCGGGCGACTGGTCGGCGATGGCGGCGAGCCGGCAATGCTCGGTCTCCGACGTGCAGCGGGCCAGATTGGGCCCCCAATAGCCGTAGCCGACGATTCCGATGGCGATCATGTGCGTGTGTCCCCTCAAGCGATCTGCAGAGGCTTGGCCGCGGACGGCCGGCGGGATCGCGCGCGCTTCTGGCGCGTGTCGCCGATGACCCGGGCGGGGCATCCGGCCACGATGGCGTAGGGCGGGACGTCGCGGGTCACGACCGCGCCGGCGCCGACCAGGGCGCCCTCCCCGATGGTGATGCCGGCCACGATGGTGGCGTTGGAGCCGAGCGACGCACGGTCGCCGACGACGGTCTCGACCAGCTCCCAGTCGCCGTCGCGCTTCAGGCTGCCGTCTTCGTTGGTCGCCTCGGGGTAGCGCTCGTTGGTGAAGACCACGCCGTGGCCGACGAACACTTCCGCGCCGATGAAAACGCCCTCGCAGATGAAGGTGTGCGAGGAGATCTTGCAGCGGGGGCCGATGGTGCTGCCCCGCTGGATCTCGACGAACGGGCCGATGCGCGATCCGGTCTTTATTTCACATCCGTAAATATTAACGAGATCCGGGTAGAAAATACCCACATCCCGCTCAATATCCGCATCGGTAATCGGCATCCCCGTCGCTCCTTCTGCCGAACTTCTGTGCGGCAAAACTGCGCGGAGCTGTGGACGATCGGGAACCCAGGCTTTCGATATTGATGATCCCCCGAAAGGCGCACCGCCCTCGTCCCGGGCGACCGAGCCCCGGGGGGCCTACCTCGAAAGAGGCAGAGACCGGCGCCGGGCGGTGCGGCCGGTGTCCTTTTGTACGAGTCCCGGCGAGCTCGGCCGCCGCGCATCATGCGGGATGACCTGCACCCGAGCATGAAGGGACGACGCGTGAAGACCTGGTCCCGTCCGGCCCGTTCCGAATTCTTCGCCGAAAATCCCGCCCGGCGCGCGCCCTCGCTGCGACGGGTCTGCGCCGCGAGCGCGGCGATGCTGGTCGTCCTCGGCGCCCGCCCGGCTTTCGCCGAATACCGGATCGCGGCGGGCGACACCCTGGAGGTGACGGCGCTCAGCATTCCCGGATTCAAGCAGGAGGCGACGGTCGGGGTCGACGGCACCGTCATGGTGCCGCTGCTCGGCGACGTGCCGGCGGCCGGGCTGACCGTCGCGGAGCTGCGCAAGACCCTCCAGAAGTCGCTGCCGGCCAAGGCGGTGCGGCAGCGCAATACGGACGGGCGCGAATCGATCGCCGTGATCGAACCCGACGAGATCGGGGTGCGGATCGCGAAGTACCAGCCGGTCTACCTGAGCGGCGACGTGACCAAGCAGGGCGAGCACCCGTTCCACCCGGGCATGACCGTCCGGCAGGCGGTGGCGCTGGCCGGCGGCTACAACCTCCTGCGCTTCCGGATGGAGAACCCGGTGGTCGAGAGCGCCAACCTGCGCGCCGAATACGATGCGGTCTGGGGCAGCATCGCCCGGGAGAGCGCCAATGTCTGGCGGCTGAAGGCGATCATCGCGGGGGCGCGTCCCGACAAGGCGGCCCAGGCATCGCCGGCCGGCACGGAGGCGCCTCTGAACGTGCCGCCGTCCCGGGCCACCGTCGCGCAGAAGCTCGCCGAGCAGCAGCTGCGCGTGCAGATGACCGACATCGGCAAGGAGAAGGACCATCTGCAGCGCGCCCTCGTCCGCGCCCAGGGCCAGCTGGTCAGCCTGACCGAGCAACAGGCCAAGGAGAAGGAGGGCGTCACCGCCGACGCCGACGAGTACGACGCGGTGCGCGCCCTGTTCCAGCGCGGCGCCGTAGTCACGACGCGCCTGACCGATGCCCGCCGGGCGGTGCTGCTGTCCTCGACCCGGGCGCTTCAGACCACCGTCCAGGTGTCCCAGCTGGAGCGGGACAAGGGCGAGCTGACCCGCAAGCTCGAACGGGTCGACGACCAGCAGGCCCTGGACGCCATGGAGAAGCTGCAGGTCTCGGAAGACAACCTGACCGCGCTCCGCTCGCGCCTGAACAGCATCAACGACAAGCTGGTCTATACCGGCGCCCTGCGGACCCAGCTCCTGTCCGGCAACCGCGTGCGGGCGTCGATCGCCGTCTTCCGCCCCAACAAGACCACCCTGAACCTGACCGACGCGGCCGAGGATACGGAGCTTCAGCCGGGCGACGTCGTGGAGGTCGTGCTCAAGCCGGACCCCGCCCTGCGGGGGATCGGCGACGGTGCCGGCCAGAACTGACGCCGCCAGAGGTGAGACCCCGCCACGGCGACGATGTTCACATCGTCTTCTCAAGGGCGGACCGCGCTCTCCTCCCCCCTGCGGGGAGGCGTTGGCGGTGGGGGTGGCTCAGACGGCACCGTGACGCTCGATCCCGCACCACCCCCACCCCTGCCCCCTCCCCGCAAAGGGGAGCGAAAAAGCCCAGCGGTTCAGGCTCTTGCCGCCGAACCCGACCTGTGAAGCCGCAAGCCAGCCGCGTGAGGGAAGAGCCATGAACAGACACTCGACCAGCGCGTCCTTCCTGCGGGCCGATCCCATCGGCCCGGCGCGATCGTGGCGGGACGGGCCGCGCGCACCCGACGCCGAAGCCCAGGTCGCGATCCTGACGATCATACGGCGGAACTGGCGGTCGATCCTGGCGCTCAGCGGCGTCGGGTTCGTCGCGGCGATCATCTACGTCGCCACCGCGCCGTCGATCTACACCGCCAAGGCGCGGGTCTATATCGAGAGCCGCCCGAGTCCGGTTACCGCCCGCGACACCCCGGGCGGGGCGTCCCCCCTGGAGATCGCCGAGGTCGAGAGCCAGGTCGAGTATATCCGCTCGGAGAAGATCGCCCTGGCTGCCGTGCACCGGCTCGACCTGCCGCCAGCGCAGGAGCTGTCGGTGCCGCCGCATCCGCTGGTGGCGAAGGTCCGCGATGCGCTGGGTGCGGTCAAGCTGTTCGTCGGCCGCCTGATCGGCCTCTCGCTCGCCGCCAAGCCGCCTGTCGCGGCGAGCCCGGAGGAGCGCCAGGCCGGCATGGTGCGCGAGAACCTCGAAGCCTCCCGCATCGGCGCGGCCTACGTCATCGAGGTCGGCTACAGCCTCGACAATCCCGCGGCCGCCGCCGCCGTCGCGAACGCGGTGGCGGACGCCTACGTCGCCACCCAGCTGGAGAACCGGTCGCAGATCTGGAAGGTCGCCGGCGACTGGATCCTGCCGCGTCTGAAGGAACTCCAGCAGCGCGCCAGCGAGGCCTCCCGGGAGGCCCAGACCTACAAGGCGGAGCACGCGATCATCGATCTCGGCAAGCGCGGCCTGGTGGGCGAGCAGCAGCTCGAGGAGCTCAACACCGCGGTCGCCTCCGCCCGGTCCAAGACCGTGGACGCCCGCGCCACCCGCGACCAGATCAACCTGCTGCTCGCCTCCGACATCGCCGATCCAGGCATGACGGAGGCCTTCAAGGACACGGTGATCATCCAGCTGCGCAAGCAGTATGTCGACCTGGTGCAGCGCTCCGACGACCTGAAGCGCCGCCTCGGCCCCGATCATGCGGCGGTCCTGGCGATCCAGAAGGACGTGCTGGCGGCCAAGCAATCCCTGCGCGCCGAGCTGGAGCGCCTCGCCGCCTCACTGGACCGCGACTACGAGGTCGCCAAGGCGCGCGAGGACAGCATGACGGCGTCCTTCGACGCGATGATCTCGAAGACGCTGGTGACCAGCAACGCCCGCGTGAAGGCCAAGGAGCTCGACCGGGCCGCCGAGACCTACGACCAGATCTACACGAACCTGCTCAGCCGCTACATCGACGCGGTCAACCAGCAATCCTACCCGCAGGCCTCCGCCCACGTGATCACCCCGGCGAGCGTCCCGGAGCGCCCGAGCGCGCCGCGCGGCGGCCTGATCGTGATGCTCGGGATGCTGGTCGGGGCCGGGATCGGGGTGAGCGGCGCCTTCGCGCGGCACTGGTTCGACCGGACCCTGCGGGCGCCCGGGCAGCTCACCGGACAGGGCCTGTCCTGCCTGGCCGCGCTGCCCGAGCTGCGGCGCGAGCCCGGCTACCGGGCTGCCCTGTCACTGGCGCAGAACCATGCCAGCGAAGCCCTGCGCCCGGCGAGCGTCGAGGCGTTCAAGGCGAGCGCCGTGCGGTTCATGCCGCAATCGGTCTTCGTCGAGCGCCTGCACAGCCTGAAGACGCATCTGCTCGGCAACGACCGCCGCGGCCCGGTCTTCGCCATCGGGGTGACCTCGGTCGGCGCCGGCACCGGCAAGACCACCTTCGCGAGCAACTTCGCCCAGCTTCTGGGCCGGTCGCGCTCGGCCACGGCCAGCCGGATCCTGCTGATCGACGCCGACGTGCGGCAGGCGACCCTGTCGCAGCTCAACCAGGCCGCCGACCAGCCCGGGCTGCTCGACGTGCTCGCCGGCCGCTGCGGCACCGAGGAGGCGGTCCGGCACCCGCTCGGGGATGTCCGCCTGCTCACCTGCGGCAGCCTCCTCCCGGGCGACCCGCATTTCAGCGACCTGATGACTCCGGAGGCCATCGCCAGCCTGGTCCAGGACGAGCGCACCCATCTCGACCGGATCGTCGTCGACCTGCCGGCGGTGGACGAGTTGCCGACCCTGCGGCCGCTCCTCGACATGCTGGACGGGATGATCCTCGTGGCCGAGGCCGGCAAGACCAACATCGACGACGTGGTCGCCGCCGTCCAGGACCTCGAATCCGTCGGCTGCACCGTGTTGGGCGTCGTGCTCAACAAGACCAACACCACGCCGGCGGTCCGGCGCGGCACGATCGTGAACGCCCTGGTCCAGCGGGCCGCGGCCGCAGCGGCCCCGGCCCGGCTCGCCCGATCCTGGCGGCGCCGGCCGGCTGCCGACGTCACGGATTCCGGGGCCTCCGCGTGACGGGGGTTCGCCGGTCGGATCGCCCAGGCGGACGGAAGAACCCGGCCGCCCCCACTCACGCCCCTCATCCTGAGGTGCTGCGCAGCAGCCTCGAAGGAGGGCTCCAGAAACCGCCGCGGTCCCTGGAGGGCTCCTTCGAGGGCTCCGCTGCGCTCCGCCACCTCAGGATGAGGGAGTTTAATGGGATGGCCGTCGCTTGGTGCGGCACGCCATGACACAGACCCACCCCGAAACCGCAGTGCTCGGCCGGGTCGCCTTCTTCGGCCATGACCGGATCGAGCCGACCATCCGGAAACGCGTCGGCGCTATCCGGGAATCCGGCTGGTCGGTGGTCGAATACATGTTCGTGCGGGCGCGAGCCGGCCTCGCCGATCCCGCGCGCACCAGCGACACCGTTTCCCTCGGGCAGACCGTGGACCGGCATTACGGCCGGCGGCTGCCGGTGCTCGCGCTCGGGATCGTCCGGGCGCTGACGCGATGGCGCGACCTGCGCGCCGCCGACGTGGTCTATGTCCGCAACCTCGACATGGCCCTGGTCGCCTGGGCCTCGGCCCGTCTCGCGGGCAGCCGCGCGCCGCTGGTCTACGAGGTGCTCGACATCCAGCGGCTGATGGTGCGCCGAGACAGGGTCGGGCGGATCGCCCGGGCGGTCGAGCGCTGGATCCTGCGCCGCAGCGCGCTCCTCGTCGTCAGCGCGCCGGATTTCGTGACCCGCTATTTCGAGCCGGTCCAGGGTTTTTCCGGCCCGTGGCACCTGCTCGAGAACAAGGTGATGGCCCACCGCCTCGCCGAGGTGGCACACCGGCTCGATCGCGGCCGCGTCGCGGGACCGCCCTGGGTGATCGGCTGGTTCGGCACGCTGCGCTGCCGCCGGAGCCTGACGATCCTCGCGGCGATCGCGCGGGCGCTCGGCAATTCGGTGCGGATCGTCATCGCGGGCCGGCTCTCGGAGGAGGATATCGACCCGGAGGTTTTCGCTGCGACGCTGAGCCGGCATCCGAACATGACGTTCCGCGGCCCCTACGCCAATCCCGGTGAGCTGCCCGACATCTATGGCGGCGTCCACTTCAGTTGGGCGGTCGATTACTTGGATGACGGCCTGAATTCGGACTGGCTGCTGCCGAACCGGCTCTACGAGGGCGGGTTGTGCGGGGCTCTGACGCTGGCGCGCGCCGAGACCGCCACCGGCCGCTACGCCGAGGCCGAGGGGGTCGGCTGGGCCTTCCCGGAACCGCTGGAGGACTCGGTGATCGCGTTCCTGCGCACTCTCGACGGCGCGACCTACGCGCAGAGGCAGAACGGCCTCCTCGCCTGCGAGACCTCGAAATTCGTGGACGACCACGGCATGCGGGACCTGCTGGCGCGGATCGCGTGATCGGCTGGTCGACGGCCGGCGAATCAGTTGCCCGCGGATCCGTCCGGCGCGCGCGCCGGACCTCGATTCGCCGACGATTCGCCCCGTTCGGGCCGTCACGAAGCCCGGGACCGTCGAGGCGCCCGAAAAATCAGTCCCTATAGACCCTCTATTTTGCGAAAACTGTTTTTCAGGCGGCTGGTCGCTCACATGCGTGACGCGCGTGCGAATCGAATTTGAACCGGCAAACTAGACCGACGAATACCGGTTTCAATAACTGAATTCGACCCTGGGAACGTCCGCTCGCACGGATGAAAACACCGGGGCCGCAGGTTTCATATTACGGGCCACTAAAACTTCAGCTCGATCGCTCCGATACCGGCGCAATGGCCTGGCGAACAGTCGCACACATGAAAAGACCTGGCGAATGCCGGCAAGATCTTTCAGTGACGCCGGCCCCGATTGGACGACACGCTACGTACGTAGTTCGTAACTGAATTAACCTGCGTAGAAATTTAATCAAACAGACGCCGATAGGGTATTTACAGCGGATTTTACGAAAGTTAGCATTATATCCGCGGTCATCGAGAGCCATCCAATAAGGCTCCGGACGGACCGCAATCCGCCAGTGTCACGCCGATGGCGAGTTCATTGGGTTCCTACGCCCTCGTCTGACAATGGGCTCCTGCGAAAGGGGGTAACTTCTTATGGCCAGTCTTGGTACTCGAGACGAACGCGTCATCGTTGAGCGGGATAGTCTCCAAAGCCGCAGCGGCTTTTCGGGCGCCCATGGCGGTGACGGTCCGGCCGTCATCGAGCAGCGGGACCCGACCCTGGCCCGCACGAACCGCATCGTGATCATCGATCGGCGGCAGCTGGTCGGTCGATGCCTGGCGGCGTCCCTCCGGGAAGCCGACAAGGATACGGTGTTCGAGGTCTTCCCGGACATCGAGAGCTGGAAGCGTCAGACACCGTTCGCGGCCGCCAACGTGGTCGTGCTGTGCCGGCCGGACGGCAACCTCTCGGAGACCGAGTGGGCCGAGATCACCCGGGAGCTGGCGCTGCTGCAGGGCGAGGCCGACGCCCCGCCGGTGGCGGTCATCTCGGACGGGGAGAACCTCGACCAGATCGTGCGGACCATCAAGCTCGGGGTGAAGGGCTACATCCCGACCACGACCTCCGTCGACATCGCGCTGCAGGCGCTCCAGCTCGTCCAGGCGGGCGGCGTCTACATCCCGGCGGAATGCCTGTTCCCGCTTCTCGCCAGCATCAAGGTCGAGGAGCCGGTCGAAGCCAGCGAGGACGAGATCTTCTCCCCCCGCCAGCTCTGCGTCGCCCGGGCCTTGCGCAAGGGCACGCCGAACAAGATCATCGCCTACGAACTCAACATGTGCGAGAGCACCGTGAAGGTTCACGTCCGCAACATCATGAAGAAGTTGAAGGCGAAGAACCGGACCGAGGTCGCGTACCTGACCAACAAGTACTTCCTGCGCGAGGATTCGAGCCTGGCCAGCATGAAGGCCCCGGCGGCCTGAGCGTCGCCCGACGAAGACCCGTACGACACAAAGCCGTGCCCGATCCGCTGTGATCGGGCACGGCTTTGTCGTTGTGTGCTGCATGGACACCCGCTGCCGGGGCCTCGCCCCGATCGCCCGATCCGGCGACCAGGGCGGGCATTTCAGCCGGCGGCGAGGAGCGACCGGACCGTCGCCTCGGACGACGTCGCCGGCCGGGCGGCCTCCCGATCGAAAGCCGGCTCCTCGGGGCGGCCGACGCTGCTGTAGGAAAACCCGTGGAGCCGGGCCTCCTCGGGCCGGTAGACGTTGCGCAGGTCCACCAGGATCGGCGCCCGCATCGTGGCGCGCAGCCGCGCCAGGTCCAGCGCCCGGAAGGCGTTCCACTCGGTGACGATCACCAGGGCGTCCGCGCCCTCCGCGCAACCGTAGGGATCCTGCGCGAAATCGACCCCGGGCAGGAGCGGCCGGGCCTGGTCCATCCCCTCCGGGTCGTAGGCGCGGACCTGGGCGCCGGCATCCTGCAGGCCGGTGACGATCGCCAGCGACGGCGCGTCGCGCATGTCGTCGGTGTTCGGCTTGAAGGTCAGGCCCAGCACCGCGATCGTCTTGCCGCGCACCCCGCCGCAGGCCCGGATCACCTTGCGGGCCATGCCGCGCTTGCGCTGGTCGTTGACCGCCACCACGGTCTCGACCAGCCGCAGGGGCGTCCCGGCGTCCTGGGCGGTCTTGACCAGGGCCAGCGTATCTTTCGGGAAGCACGAGCCGCCATAGCCCGGCCCCGCGTGCAAGAACTTGCCGCCGATCCGGTTGTCGAGGCCGATGCCGCGGGCGACCTGCTGGACGTCAGCGCCGACCTGCTCGCAGAGATCCGCGATCTCGTTGATGAAGGTGATCTTGGCGGCCAGGAACGCGTTGGCGGCGTACTTGGTCAGCTCCGCGGTGCGCCGCGAGGTGACCAGGATCGGCGCCTCGTTGAGGTAGAGCGGCCGGTAGACCTCGCGCATCACCGCCTCGGCCCGGGGATCCTCGCTGCCGACCACGATCCGGTCCGGGCGCTTGAAGTCGGCGATCGCAGCGCCTTCGCGTAAAAACTCCGGGTTCGACACCACGGCGAAGTCGGCATCAGGCCGCAATTCGCGGATGATGCGCTCGACCTCGTCGCCGGTGCCCACCGGCACGGTCGACTTGGTCACCACCACGGTGAAGCGGGTCAGCGCCCGGGCGATGCTGCGGGCCGCCTGATAGACGTAGGACAGGTCGGCGAAGCCGTCGCCCCGGCGGGACGGTGTGCCCACCGCGATGAACACCGCGTCGGCCTCCGCGACCGCCGCCTCCAGCTCGGCGACGAAGGACAGCCGGCCCTGGCGGACGTTCTCGGCGACCAGCGCGCCGAGTTCCGGCTCGAAGATCGGGATCTGCCCGGCATTCAGCGCGTCGATCCGGTCGCGATTGCTGTCGACGCACACGACGCTGTGGCCGAAATCGGCCAGGCACGCCCCGGAGACCAGCCCGACATAGCCCGACCCGACCATCGTGATGTTCATGCTCGCCTTGTCCTTGCCTCGTCGCACCGCGACCGCCTGGATGCCCCGCTCTACGGCGAGGCCATCGCGGCGGCACCTCAGGAACAAGGCGTAGGGGCGGTCGGCGGGACGGGGTAGGGCACTGGCGCGATCCGGCAGAGCGGCCCGGACGCCCCGAATACCGGCTGGATACCTCGCAGGGCTTAGGCCCCGGGAATCCCGCATTGTTCCTGACGCCTGCGTGAGATCAACCAGCCTAAAAGCTAAGTCTTTTTCTCTCCTTTTAGGGCTGGATGTCGGAGGGTTTAGGCGGGCAGGATCGTCAGGCCGAACTCGCTCGGGGACTTTGGCCAAGGAGAGTCCATTTGGCCGCGCGTTTCTACTTCGAGCTGGCGAACGCGGAGATCACGCTCCACGACACGACCGGCGTCGAGGCCGCCGACTTGGCGGAGGCCCTGTTCGAGGCGCGCAGCGTCATCGCCGAGATGGCCGACGAGATCGCCGAGGAGCCTGCGGGGCCGCCCTGGACCCTGCTCGTGCGCGACGAGGCCGGATGGCTCGTCGGACGCCTGCCCGTCCGGAAATGAGCACCCCGCGGTTTACCAGTTGTTAACCCTTCGTTCGGAGGATCGGGCGAGCCTTCGATCGCGAGCAGCTATGGCCAGACCGACCTCGTCGTCCCCGCAGGATCTGCACGCCGCGGCGCTGGCGGATGCCACCGCCACCGACATGGCCGGCGCCGCCCAGGCCCTGGCCCGCGCCGGCGATCCCGCGACCGCAGAGGCCCTCCGCACGATGGCCCGGCACAACCGGATCCTGGCGCTCAAGCTCCGGGCGATGCAGGGCCTCACGCAGGGCCGGATGGGCTTGGCGCGGATTTTCTGATTGCGGAAACCCGGGGTCTTCCGGGCCCGGACGACCGTCGCGATCGCACTCCAACCCCCTCACGCGGCCCGCAAGGTGGCCAGGAAGCGATCGACCTCGGCCGAGAGGCGCTCCGACTGGTGCGACAGGCCGGTGGCCGCCGAGAGGACGTTGCCGGCCGCTGCGCCGGTCTGCTCGGAGGCGTCCGCGACCCCGACGATGTTGCCGGTCACTTCCTTGGTCCCGGCGGTGGCCTGGGCGATGTTGCGCACGATCTCCTGCGTCGCCGCCCCCTGCTGCTCCACAGCCGCGGCGATCGAGCTGGCGACCCCGTTGATCTCGCGGATCCGGTTCGTGATCGTGCCGATCGCGCCCACCGCCTCGCCCGTCACCCCCTGGATGCGGCCGATCTGACCGGCGATTTCTTCGGTGGCCTTGGCGGTCTGGCCGGCCAGTTCCTTGACCTCGCTCGCCACCACGGCGAAGCCGCGCCCGGCATCGCCGGCGCGGGCCGCCTCGATCGTGGCGTTCAGCGCCAGCAGGTTGGTCTGCGCCGCGATGGCCGAGATCATCTGCACCACGTCGCCGATCCGGTTGGCCGCCGCGCTCAGCTCGGCCACCAGGGCGGCGGTCTGGTCGGCCTCGCCGACCGCTCGTTGGGCTAGGTCGGTCGAGCCCTGCACCTGCCGGCCGATTTCCTGGATGGAGCTGCCGAGTTCTTCGGTGGCGGCCGCGACCGTATTGACGTTGACCGCGGCCTCCTCGGCCGCCGTCGCCACCGCGCCGGATTGGGTGCCGGCCTCCTGGGCGATGTCCGTCATCACACGGGCGGTGGCCTGCAGCTCGGTCGCCGAAGACGCGACCTGCTCGACGATGCCGGCGACCGCCTGCTCGAAGCTCTGGGCCAGTTCCAGCCGGACGCGCCTGCGCTCGGCGGAGGCGGCGGCCTCGACGGCCCGCTTGCGCTCGGCCTCCTCGGCGGCGCTGCGGGCGACGTTCACCTTGATGCCCTCGACCGCGCGCCCGACCGCGCCGATCTCGTCGCCGCGCCGCGCCTCCGTGATGGTGGCATCGATCTCGCCCTTCGCCATGCGCTGGAGGACGGTGACGAGGCTGCCGAGCGGCCGCGTCACACCGAACACGATGATGACGGCCGAGAGCGCGAGGGCGATGAGCAAGCCCGCCACCGCGGAACCGATCAGGACCAGCCGGGCCTGCGCGGCCGCGGCTTCCGTCGCTTTCTTCCCGTCGGCGAGCCGCGCGTCGACCCGGTCCTCGTAGATCCGCGCCGTCTGTTCGAATCGCTTCGCGATCTCGCGGCTCGCCACCATGGCCAGTTGGGTCGCGGCGGCGCGATCCTTCCCAAGGGCGAGGGCATTGGATTTGTCGAGGACGCCGTAATAGTCACGCGTGACCTTGCCGATATCGATCAGCAGATCGCGGACTTCCTGCTTCAACGCGCCCGCGGCGAGGCTCTCGATATTGTCGGCCGTGCGCTTCACCGAGTCACGAAAGGCTTTCTCGAACTCCGGGAGTTCGCTCTCCGGCTGACCGATGAGAATGTTGCGGTTCATCAGACCGGCCGTCTGGAAATCCTGGCGCACCTGCGCGAACGCCTCCAAGCGTGCGACGTAATAATCGACCAGGACGTGATTCCGTTCCGTAATGTCACCCAACATACTGAGTGTGTAATAGATCGTTCCTGCACTCACGAGTGCCATGATAAGAATCGGCAAGGACATCTTGTATGCAATTTTGCATTTTTCTAGGATCAACATAGAAGATTTCTTTTCCAGACACCGATGCCACTAGACTACAATCCCACCATAACGTTAATCAAGTGGCTTGACATGAGAATTTGTCTTAGCTAATGCTTTGTCGGCTCTACACTAGAACATGTTATGGCTATTTATCACAGTATAGATATACCACTTATAGATGGATATTCGATCGCAGCCCAATTTATCGAAGAATCCTGATGACGGTTCACGCCTGGCAGGGCCGGAAATCTCATGTTCCAATGCTCGGCCGATCGACGCCCCTTTAGAGACGGCTCTCAAGTCTCGATCCGATACATTGCCGCGACTGGATCAATATCCGCCTCGCATGCGGCCGCTAAACAGCTGGAAACTCAATAAAAATATGGAGACAATCATTTTTCTAGATTGTCCGAGACCGAACAGACTGATAGATTTGCAACATAGCGCTTGACAGGGAATTCACCCGCCGTGCCCCCCACACAGAGCGAGACCAGCGAACTGAGCGCAAGCCTGGCGCTCGATATGGTCGGCCGCGCCTATCTAGCTCTGGCGCTCCTCTACGAGACCGCGCATCCGGGCGAGTTCGAGGGCGTCCAGCAGAAGATTCGCGCGTTCGTCGAGGACAATTTCCGCATCATCCAGGAGACCAGCGGCCGCGAAATGCTTGCCGCCGGGACGGTCGAGGGCGCGGCCCATCTTGTGAACAGCGTCCTGGTCGAGGTCGAGAACAAGATCGCCACCATGATCCGGCCAAGCCGATACATGCAAGGCTGAGGTCGGCGCGCGGAGTAGAGCCGTCCCCAATCGCGGTGCGCTCGCTGACGTCGAACCGGTCTCCACTTCGGCCGCGAGCGCTCTAACGCCGCCAGAGATCCGACTGTTGCCGTTGAGCCATGAGCCCGTGATAAATGTCGCGCCGCGCATCGGCGATGACAATTGCCATGACGGGAAGCGTCGACAGTGTTGATAAGGCATGTTACGCCCCAATAAGGGCGGAAACTAGTTTATCGGCACGATGAAGATCAGCGAAGATTGCGACCGGGGCTCGCACAGCGCGGATGTTGCACTCGAGGTTTTGGTGCGCGCCTATCATGCCTTGGCCGTGGTCTATGAGCTTTCGAATCCCGGGGCCTACTTGGCGCTTCATGGGAAGATGATGCCGTATCTGTTGGACAGCTTCCGGGACCCGCAAGCCGCGCAGTCGGGCGATCCTCAGATCACAGACTTGTTCAGTGCCGCGCTGGAGCGGGTGCGCTGCGCGCTCGACGACGTCCAATGCGACGTGTCTGCCGTCCGGACGCAGAACGGCGCGCGCGAGCTCTGACGAACCCGGCCGGCCGCGCGCTTATCGCGCCGGTCGCAAAAACTGGCCCGGCCCGAGCAGGAGACGCGGCGGCGCATCCCCCTCCGGACCACGGGTCGGACCGAACCGCGCCAGCTTGGCATCCAGGGTCTCGGACAGGATATGCCGCCACGCTCGGGGCGCTTGGAGCAATTCACGCACCGCCGCCGCGTAGCCTTGCGAGCGCCGGCGGTCGAGGACGCGCCGGTGCTGCCATTTCCGCATCGTGGCGTCGCGATGGGCCCGCAGAGCCTTGCGGGCCGCCGGGGTGAGCCCCGACCGGGCGAGCATCGCGTCGTTGAAGGTGATGATCGCCCCCAGGTCGTCGGTCCGATGCTGCGCGCTCAGCGAATCCGCGCGCTCGATCGCCACGTAGCCGCAGGGCGCCGTCACGGCGAACACGGCGCCCGCCGCCAGGGCCTCGACATAGAGGGCGTAATCCTCGCCGAGCCGCAGCCGCTCGTCGTAGCGCAGCCCGTGGCGCTGCAGGAACGACCGCCGCATGATCGGCTTCAGGAACCCGAGTTCCCGCCGGTGCTCGCCCGCGCGTCCGATGTTGCCGGAGACGAAGGCCTCGAGTGAGAGACGCTGCGGCTGGCCGGGCCCGGTCACCAGACCGGCGACGGCGGCGGCGGCGTTGCCCCGGACCAGGACGATGTCGTCGGCGATCAAGTCCCAGGTGCGAGGGGCGGCCAGGAGCCGGCCCAGGCGCCCGTCCAAGAAATAATCGTCGGCGTCGAGGACGCAGAGCAGCCGCGCGGTCGCGACCGCCAGCGCCGCGTTGCGGGCCGCCGCCGGCCCGGCATTGCGCGTCAGCCGCAGCAGCTTCAGCCGGCCCGAGCCATCGCCGGCGGCTTCGGCCGCGGCGGTGGTCCGGTCCGTGGAGGCGTCGTCGACGACGATGACCTCCGCGACCTCGGGCTGCCGGAGCGCCGAGGCGACCGCGGTCGCGATGGTGGCCTCGGCGTTGCGCGCCGCGATGATGACGCAGACATCCGCTCCGTCGGTCTGGGCCTGGACGCTTCGCACCGGACGACTCCAAAACGCCTTCGGCCGGCGGGGCCGGACGACCATCCCGCACGCTAGGCGGCCTGCGCGCGGGACGCGAGATCGTCCAAAAGGAGGGCTCTGGCGCCGGATCCGTTCGTCCGAAAGATCACGGCCCGGTCGGCTGATCGCGCCGATACTCCCCTCGGATGCCCTGCTTTGGCTCAGGCGAGGATGTGAGCATGACGAGACCGCGCCGCCCGATCCGCCGCGCCTGCCTGGCGACGGCCCTGCTGCTGCCGGTCCTGGCGGCCGCGGCCGAGGACAAGGCCGCTCAACCCACCGGCGACGCGCCGGCCTTCCGGGGCGGCAGCTCCTTCGTGGAGACGTTTTCCACCCTCGGTGACCGGCGCTGGTACATCTCCGACGGCTGGGTCAACGGCGAGTTCCAGAACTGCACGTGGTCGCGCCAGCGCGTCCAGATCCCGACCTCCGGGGAACTGACCCTCACCCTGGCCGACAGCCCCTACAAGGACCGTACCTTCAGCTGCGCCGAGATCCAGACCAAGGAGCGCTACGGCTACGGCACCTACGAGGTCCGGATGCGGGCGGGCGCGGCCTCCGGGCTCGTCTCGGCGTTCTTCACCTATAACGGCCCGGAGGACGGCGACCGCCGGACGAACGACGAGATCGATTTCGAGTTCCTGGGCAAGGACACGAAGGGCGTCCAGCTCAATTACTTCACCGGCGGCACCGGCCAGCACGAGACCATCGAGAATCTCGGCTTCGACGCCGCGACGACCATGGCCGATTACGCGCTGGAATGGCTGCCCGACCGGATCCGCTGGTCCGTCAACGGCCGGCTGCTGCGCGAGGTGCGGGCCCTGCCCGACAAGCCGATCCCGTCGCATCCCGGCAAGATCATGCTCAGTCTCTGGATGGGTCAGGGCGCGGACTTCGTCTCCTGGCTTGGGCCGGCCAGCTACCCGGGCCGGCCGATCACGGCCACTTTCGAGCGCGTCGCTTTCACCAAGCTGGGCGATCCCTGCGGCTTCAAGGGCTCGATCGTCTGCCGGTAGGGCTGTTTCCGACCGCGTTGGAACACGGCACACGATGGGGGCTGGCCTCGTCTTGATCGGCGCCCGTCCAATCCAACCCCCTCAGCCTGAAGCGGCGGCGCGCGACGGCGCCCTCGAAGGAGCCCTCCAGTCTGCTCGCGATCCCTGGAGGGCTCCTTCGAGGCTCGCTGCGCTCACACCTCAGGATGAGGGGGTGGGTTGGATGATCGTCGCTCAGGACCGGATCGACGGTTTTATCCGCTCAGCCGACCGCCCAAGGCAGCGTCGTGCACCGCGGCATTGCGATCGGGAATGGCTCTGAGGCCTTCTGAACGCGCTCGCTGACGCCGAACCGGTATCCATTTCGGCGGCGCGCGCTTTTGGGCCGTCATTATGCGGGTGCCCAGGCTCCGGGCTCGTCCTGAGCCCGGGATTATTGAGACGGTAACGGTCCGTTAACCATTCCCCTGGCAGGCTGAGGCTCGCGGTCACTGCGGGGCCAAACGATGTCCGGGATCAGCCTTCTCGTCGCGCTGTATGCGGTCGGCTTCTTCGAGTTCTGGCGCCTGTGTCTCGTGGCGCCCTTGGAGAACGACGACCCGGCCTGACGGCCGCACGCGTCAGCGGCTCCCGCGCTGGCGCAGGACCGCCGGCACCGTGCGCAGCATGATCGCGAGGTCCCGGCGCAGGCTCCAGCGGCTGGCATAGTCCAGGTCCAGCGCCACGCGCTCGGCATAGGTGGTGTCGCTGCGCCCCGAGACCTGCCACAGCCCGGTCAGGCCGGGCGGGACCGAGAAGCAGGCGGCGAACGCGGCCCCGTAGCGGACGACCTCGCCCTGCACGATCGGGCGCGGCCCGACCAGGCTCATCTCGCCGCGCAGCACGTTCCAGAGCTGAGGCAACTCGTCGAGCGAGGTCTTGCGCAGCACCTGACCGAGGGTCGTCACCCGGGGATCACGGGTCAGCTTGTGCGTCGCCTCCCACTCGACCCGGGCCTGCGGGTGCGCTGCGAGATACCCGGCCAGGATCACGTCGGCGTCCGGGACCATCGAGCGGAACTTCAGGCACCCGAACGGACGCCCGTGCCGGCCGAGCCGCACGTGCCGGAAGATCGGCGCCCGGCCGTCGCTGGCCCAGATCAGCACGGCGATGAGCAGCAGCAGCGGCAGCAGCAGACACAGGGCCGTCAACGCCACCGCGGTATCGAGCCCCCGCTTCGTCGTCCAGCCGAGCCGGAGCCCGATTCGCGCGGGAGAGGCGGTCGGCAATGTCTTGACCAACGCTTCGTTGATCGTCTCGACCATATGGTGCGGCGACGACGGGGTGATGGAGGTGGGGGTTCCAACCGGACGCAGCATGGCGGCGGCTCCTCACTCGGTGCGAAAGGTGCGAGAGACGGTGCAAGAGACGGTGCGAGATGTGATCAAAACCCGGGGCTCCGCGCGGCCGGACAGGACGTCGCCCGAAGCGGGCAAATATCTATCACCCGAATGCTTGGGGATGTTGGCGCATCTGCAAACATGCGAGATACAGAAACGACGAGACGGCCGAATCATCAGTGGAGGTAAGTAATTGCTGGTCCTACTGGTCTTCGCCGCTCTGATCGGGGGCGCGATCGGCTTTGCCGTGGGCCTGCTGCAGGGTTGGCTGGTCGCGCTGCTGGCGGCCCAGGCCGGCGCCGCATTCGCCGTGGGATTGGTCGTCTTGCTCGGGATGCGGCGGTGAGCGTCTCGAAGCGGCCGGACCGTGCGTCCGCGTATCGTGCAGGGACGCTTTGAGGCTGCCTGCGGCAGGGATTGCCGCAAGATATCGCATCGTCCGGAAACCGGCGTATGTGAGCGATGACCGATCACATCAGTGTTCCACCCGGAATCGGACGGGCCATCGCGATCATACCCCAGACTGACAGTGTTAAACAACCCTAAACACGACGGGATCAATGCCGAATACAGCAATGCGGCAGATGTTCGGGCGGGCTCGCCTACGCCGATCGAGGTAGGCCGGTCCCGCGCCGGGCCGGCCTATACAGCCGGACCGAATCGGACGAGGCGTGCATGGTCCCGTTAGAGCATCGCCCCGACAGGTGGCCTCCGGCTTTCGGGACGATGCGAATCAAAGAGCTGGCGCATCATCCCGAACGGTGGCTGCCGGCCTTCGGAAGAAGGCGATGCGGTGCCAAGGACCCACAGAATCGGCCGGGCTCCGATATCCGGCCCGATGCTGAGGAGCGCCGCATCATCGGGTTCGACGGCCTGCGGGCCGTGGCCTTCCTGATGGTCTTCGTGAGCCACAAGGCGCCGAGCCCGCGAACCGAAGCAGTCGGCAGCGCCGGGGTCTGGCTGTTCTTCGTGCTGAGCGGCTTCCTGATCGTCCGGATCCTCGCGGCATCCCGGGTCCGCATCGAGGCTGGCGCGGCGACGCCGATGGACAGCCTGCGGGTGTTCTACCGGAATCGATTCACCCGCATCGTGCCGGTCTATTACGTCTTCCTGCTCGTGCTCTACACGACCCCGCTGGGCCGCTCGCTGAACCTCGGCGACGAATCGTTCAAGCTCGCGACCTGGCTGTACGGGACGAATTTTTATGTCGAGCGCCACGGCTGGGGGACGGAACTCGGGCACCTCTGGAGCCTGGCGGTCGAGCAGCAATTCTACCTGCTGTTCGCCCCGGCGGCCCTGTTCCTGCCGCGGCGTTATCTGGGAGCTTTGTGTGGCGCGCTCATCGGCGCCAGCGTGCTGATGCACGCCGCCCTGTGGTGGGCCGGCGCGTCGCTGGTGAGCTTCGATGTCGACACCCTGGCCAATCTCGGGCTGATCGCGCTCGGCGGCCTGGCGGGGCTGCACACGAAACCCCTGCCGGGCTGGCTCCGGAACGATGCCGTCCTGGTCGGCGTGCTGGCCGCGTTCCTGGCCCTGCCGCTCCTGGCCGGGGAGCCCGGCCGGTGGCTGCTCCTCGGTCGGCTCAGCGGGATCCTGGCGGCCCTGCTGCTGCTGCAGATTGCCCAATCCCCGGGGAGCCGCGCGGTGGCGCTCCTGGACAGCGCCTGGCTGCGCCGGATCGGCGTGATCAGCTACGGTGCCTACCTGTTCCACGTGCCGCTGCATGCGGAGCAGGTGCTGGCGGCTCTCGGGCTCCACCTCGCCGCGCCGCGCTCCGTCACTCTGGCGCTGGACCTGGCGCTGACCCTTCTGCTGGCGGAAGCCTCCTGGCGGCTCCTCGAAGCCCCCGCCCGCCGGATCCTGCGGGCACCGGCGCGGGCGGCTCGGCGCCCCGCGCTGATCAATCCGCTGTAGACGTCATGGATTCAAAAGGTCTTCGACCTTTTGCGGGTGCAGGGCGGAGCCCTGCGAGCCTCGGGACGCTGTCCCGAACCCTGCCAAAGGGCTCGCCCTTTGGAAACCGAACCTTGTCCTTGCGAGGGCCGCGACGGTGCGGCTCGCGATCCGGCTGAGCCGCTTGCGGGCGCGCAGGCATGGCCGCTCGATGCCGTGCCACGACAGGGCCGCCGCGCCGATCGTCGGGCCAATGGCGAGTAGGACCAGCGGCGTCACCGAATCGATCTGCGGGACCAGGAAAACCACGATGTTGAGGATCAGGCAGTGGTACAGATACAGGCCATATGAGTAATCGACTTTGTACGGCCCGATCCTGCCGCCGAAATCCGTGACGCCGATCCAAACCGCGATGTAGGCGAGGCACAGCCCCGACAGGGCAGGATCGACGAGATGCCACCGGTCCGGGCCGAGCCAATGGGCGAGGCCGCTCCCCGCCAGCGCCGCCGCGAACAGCCGGCCGTCGCGGGGCACGGCATCGCGCCAGACATAGAGCAGGCAGCCGCAGAGGAAGGCGGCGAACAGGATCGCGCCCCGGCCGAGGAAGAACAGGCGGAACAGCCCGTTCCGCTCGAACAGGGGCAGCAGGCCCAGGGCCTCCAGCAGGGCGGGCGTGACCGCGAGCCCCACCGCCACCGCCAGGAGCAGCCGAGGGCGCCGCAGGAGCCCGATGCTGATCAGGGCCGCCATCAGGCCGTAGCAGGCAAGCTCGTAGGCGAGAGTCCAGAGGGCGGCGTTGACGATGCCGGGCTGCCCGTTCTGGATGAAGACCCCGGGAAGCTGACCGCGGAACAGGCCGATGCTGTTCGCGCCATACTGCCAGACCGCCGGCTGCGCGAAATAGGCGGCCGGGTCGTAGGTGGAAACCATCGGGCCGATGACGAGGGCCGCGACCAGGCTCACGGCGGTGAGGGCGGGCAGGATCCGCAGGGCCCGGTTGACGAGGAACAGCCCGACCGGAAGCCGCGACGCGCTTCCGGCGACCAGAAAACCGCTGACGCCGAAGAACAGCGGCACGAGGCTGCCGGTCAGCGGCGTGAGCGTCTCGGTCCAGAGCCTGCTGCCCACCGTGGCGCCGGCATGGAACATCATGACCAGCAGCGCGAGCACGAGCCGCAGGGTGTCGAAGCCTGCGCCGTAGCCACCGCCGGCCGCGAGCGCGGCTCCGATCGTCCGTTCGCGACGGACCATTTGATGAAGCATGACCGGGCCTTGCACGGACGCGCACCGGGACGCGGCGCCTCCGACCCATGCCACCGGTTCGCCCGCAGCGAGAGATGGCCGCGGGCGCGCAAAAGGAGGGATCCCCCACCAGATCTCGGCTTCGAATTCGGCTTACCTCCACCCTCGGTGGGTGCCGGTCCTCTCCAAACGGCGTAGCAAGTCTGGATGGGGCCGCTGCGCGACATGCCGGACGCTAAGATCGTGTCCGAATATCATGACGTGTACGGAGCCGGGAATATATTCATATCGGCAATCAGACAGATCGAGTGCGCCTCCGCCTACCGTCTGATCGGCAACCGCGCCAGCACGGTGCCGGTCCCGTCCCGGACCACGAGGGCCCAGGCGGTGCCGGGATCGTCGGCGCAAACCTCGTGGGCCATCTCCTGGATGACGCTGCGCGCCTCGGTGAGCGCCTCGGCCAGATCCGCCGCCTCCACGCCGTCGTGGTCGCGGATCGTCTCCCTGCCGTTCTCGACATCGAAATAGAACCGGATGGGCACCGAGATCCCCCGTGATTGATGCCCTCGGAGGGCCGTCCGTTCGTGGCTGCGCGGCCCGGCTGCGCCCGACAGCAATCATCTGGAGACATAAAGTTTAACAAATATCAAAGCTGATTTCGCCGGGCCCGTGGCAATAATGTCTGAATTTTCGTATAATAGTCCAATATTGGTATCGATCATTGCCCATTCGATGAAGACGCAGGGCGAAATGCGGTATCACCGCCGATTCGGCGGGGCCTGCCCGTAAACCTTCGTCGGTTCGGCCGGCCGAAAATAATCCGTCCCGGCTCCGGACCTCGACCTTCCGAGCTCAATCTTCGCCCTAAGACGGCGTGGCAACCGCGCTACGCCCCGCCCTACGCCCTTTGAGCGTCGTGCACCGGATTCGCTTCGCGGCATGCTGGGCCGCGGCCGGGAAGACCGCCCGCGCGCAAGCGCCGGGGGTAGCGGGCAGGACGAGTGATGGCGAATCAGATCGTGGCCGATGCGCGGGATGTGTCCGTGGACATCT
Source organism: Methylobacterium sp. J-072 (assembly GCF_022829425.1). Classification (NCBI taxonomy): domain Bacteria; kingdom Pseudomonadati; phylum Pseudomonadota; class Alphaproteobacteria; order Hyphomicrobiales; family Methylobacteriaceae; genus Methylobacterium; species Methylobacterium sp. J-072. The sequence goes on from NZ_JAKSYK010000170.1 coordinate 35,824, forward strand.
CGTTCCTCATGGCCGCCCACAATGCCGCCCCGTGGATCGAGACCGCGATCCGCTCGGCCCTCGATCAGGCCGGCGTCGCGGTCGAGATCCTGGTCGTCGACGACGGCTCGGTGGACGGGACCGCCTCCGTGGTCGCGAGGCTGGCGGCGGAAGACCCGCGCATCCGCCGGATCCCCCTTGACGGGGCGCAGACCGGCGCGCCGCGCGGGCCGTCCGCCGCCCGGAACGCCGCCCTCAAGGCCGCCCGGGGCCGCTGGCTGGCGATCCTCGACGCGGACGACCTGATCGTCCCGGACCGGAGCCGGACCCTGCTGGATCTCGCCGCGGCCACCAATGCCGACCTCATCGCCGACAACCCGATCCCGTTTTCCGGCGGCTTCGACCCGCACGGCGCCGGCATGCTGGAGCGCGGCCGGGAGCCCTACCTGTTCACGGTCGATCTCGCGCAGTACCTGACCTGCAATCGGATGCTCACCCCGGGGGTGAAGCTCGGCTATCTCAAGCCGATGCTGCGGGCCGACTTCGTCCGCCGGCATGGCCTCCGCTACGACGCGGAAGTCCGGATCGGCGAAGACTTTTTGTTCTGCGCGGCGGCGCTCGCGGCGGGGGCCCGCTTCGTCGTCAGTTCTTACGCCGGCTACGGCTATCGGCGGGGGCCAGCCTCGCTGTCCCACCGGCTGCATCTGGCCGACATCCAGCGCCTCGATGCCGCCTTCGCGGCCTGGGCCGAGCAGCGAGAGCGGTCCCCCGAGATCGGCCAGGCCGCCCACGCCTATCGCGACAGCCTCGCCACCGCGCAGGTCATCGCCCGGGTGATCGACGCCGCTCAAGGCGGCCACTGGCTTCGGGGCGCGGCGCTGGCGCTCGCGCGCCCCCGGGCCTGGCGGCTTCTCACCGGCTCGCTGATGGCGGCGGCGGGCAACCGCTTCAAGAAACGCCTGCGTCCGGCGCTGCCGGACGCCCTCCCGGCCGGACAGGGGTAAGCCGCATGCGCCTTTGCATCTGCATCTGCACCTGCGAGCGCCCGGCGGGGCTGGCGCTGCTGCTCAGGGCCATCGACCGGCAGAGGCTCGGCAGCCTCGCCGATTCCGCCCTGCGGATCCTGGTGGTCGACAATGGGCGCAGCGATGCGGCCATCCCGGTGGTCGAGGCCTATCGGAATGAGGGGCGCTTCCCGATCACCTATGCACGAGAGCCGGTCCGGGGCCTGGCGGCGGTGCGCAACCGCAGCCTCGCGGCGGCCCATGCGCTCGGCGCCGACTGGATCGCACTGATCGACGACGACGAGGTCCCGGACCCGGACTGGCTGCGCAGCCTGCTCGACACCGCGCTGCGGGTCGGGGTCCCGGCCTGCGTCGGGCCGGTGGTGCCGCTGTTCGACCGGGTCCCCCCCGCCTGGGCCACGGCCGGCGGCTTTTTCGCCAAGACCCTGCCGGTCCGCAACGGCCTGGTGGCGGATGCCTATACGGCCAACGCCCTCCTGGACCTCCGGGTGGTGACCGCGCTGGGCCTGTCCTTCGACATGCGCTTCAACACCATGGGCGGCGAGGACACGTTCTTCTTCCACGCCCTGCTGCGCGCCGGGCACAAGATCGCCTGGGCGCCGGACGCGATCGTGTACGACAGCATCCCGGCCCACCGGATGCGGGTCCGCTGGCTTCTGGCTCGCTGG
>NZ_JAKSYK010000171.1:0-462 GCF_022829425.1 Methylobacterium sp. J-072
CATCGCGCCCCAGCACCTCCTGGCCGGCGCCTTCGGCGAGTTCCAACCCCTCGACGCCGGTACGACCGAGGAGACCTACGCCAAGAACCGCCGGATCGAGATGAAGCTCACGGAGCGGTAGGGGGCCAAGTGCTGCGTCCGGGTGTTGAAGCGCCGGTGACGTTTTTGGGTCTGGATCTTAATGCGCCGTCATCAAGCGGATAATTAATCCGCGCCTGTAAGAGCCTGTTTGATCGCACGCTCTCAGTCGAATGATGGTTCTGCCGAGGGCGATCCCAATCTCTCCCCTCATCCTGAGGTGCTGCGGAGCAGCCTCGAAGGAGCCCTCCAAGGATCGCGCGGCTGGCTGGAGGGCTCCTTCGAGGCCTCCGCTGCGCTTCGGCACCTCAGGATGAGGGTGAGGATGGGAAAGACCAGTCAAACAAGCTCTAAGAAAATTCATTGATGTGATTTCGAGACGAA
>NZ_JAKSYK010000139.1:0-42191 GCF_022829425.1 Methylobacterium sp. J-072
GACTTAACCGTGCCGCCCGGCCGACATGCCATGTCCGGCTGGCGTGTTCTCAAAGACGAGAGGCCTGCCTTCAGCGTCGAGCAAAAGTGAGCCCGCTTACCTGCGCCTGGAGTTCCTTGGCGATGCGTTCGGCTTCCTCGATGGTGGTGCCAGGGGTCAACTTTAATCCGAGAACAGCGCGTGCCAGTGCCGTGACGGTCTCCGCGCCTTCGAGAGCAATCCACGGTTCCCCGCCCGCATGTTCCTTCACCCTAAACCGTATCCCTACGCACTCTGTCATTTCGCATCCTGTTTATGGTCCGCCGATGAGCGGCACGCCGACACTGGCATCTCGTCAGGTCGCTGTAATCGAAATCACAGGGGCTCGCAGACCTCCTGATCGTTCTCATCGAATACGTGCTCGATCACGCCGTAGGGTGGCCCGTCGAACCAGCCGATAGCCTGCGCTTCCTGACCGGAGATCGTGCGCGTCGTGACTGGCTCGCCAGCGTCCTTGGTCGCAATCGTTGCCTCATCGATCTGGATGGCGAGAACGGTACGCGAGCCGATGTCGGTGCAGCGGTACCGCCTGCCGGAGCAGATAAACTCCCCGCCGATGCGAAAATCACAACGATCCATCGGCGCCTCCCCCATCCCAGTCCTATCATGCATCGGGATTTGAGACGGCCACCAGTCGGCCGTGGCTAAGTGGCAGGACAGAAAGGCGCGGGTGTCGGCGCGGTGGCTGGGGTCGCCCAAGACGTATGCACGTCCTCCATCACGCTGCTGAGCACGAGGTGGCCAAAACTCTCTGGCGTTGACTTGGCCATGCGCCCCGGTCGACATGGAGCGTTCCGGCCGGACCCGCCTTGGCGAGTCGCGGCTGTCTTCAGGAGAGCAACCGCTGCGGATCTGAGACCCTGAAAAGCCAACAGCCCCTTCCCGGCAAGGAAGAGGCTGCTGAAATTCCTGGGGCCTGGTGGGGCCGCGTGACTGCTCCCCACAAGCCACATGATTCCCTCGGGAGTCAAGACGGAACCCGCTTCCGTCAACGGGAAGGCTTTGCCTGGACCCTAGCCGCGGCCCGTGAGGGACCGGGTTCGATGAACTATACCGATGAGATCCGCCGACAGGTGGAGGCGGCCCCGCGCGCCGCGTTGCCGGCTGTCACGGCTGCGCTCTGGCGCGCCTACAGCGAGGGGAAGGTCACGGAGGCTGAGGCCGAGGCGCTGTCCGGCCTGATCGAGGCGAGAACATTGTCCACGGGTAGACCGCGGTCCGAACAGACCCCGAACCCAACAGAAACCGTCACACCCCAAACAGGGGATCCCACCAAGAACGTATCAGGTCTCACGGGAGCCCCCAGGAGGCCCGGCGTCGGCTCCAGGCCACGCACGGACGCCTCAATGGAGCGCCGCCGCCGCTGGGCCGCCTCTGGCCGCATGCCGCAGGCTATCGTCGCCCGGTTCACCTTGGCCGAGCAGGCCGTGCTCTCCCTCGTGGCTGCCGAGGTCGCCCGCCGGAAGGACTGCCGGCTGTCGATCGAGAACATGGCCGCCGTCGCAGGCGTGTGCCGCTCGACCGTGAAGAATGCGATCCGCGAGGCCGCACGGTTGGGCCTGCTGACCGTCGAGGAGCGCCAGATCACCGGCTTCCGCAACGACACCAACATCGTGCGCATCGTCTCGCCAGAGTGGCTGGCATGGCTCCGGTTGGCCCGGAAGGGGAATACCGCCTGGCCTACCTCTGCCCAAGGGGAGGGTCGTCACGGTCCCACCTTACAAAGGGGAGGGGTCAAAAGCGTGACCAGCACGCCTACTGAAGTACCAGATCGGGGGAAAACGAGACCAGCGGAATCAAAGAAGGGTTGCCGACAAGCGGCTGGCGACCTCGACCGATCAGGCCAGACAAGAATCCGCGCGAGCGGTAGGGCCGGCCGAGCCATGCGGTGAGGGTCTACGATCGGACGGTTTGCCGAACGGCGCTGGGCTCCAGGCGAGGTTTATCGACTGTCGTGCGACGCTCCACATGAAACTATTTGAGCATTCTGCATCATCAGTGCGCACGAGCACGATTTTAACCGTGTTCGGCTTGCGAAGATTCCGGATCATCCTGGCCTTGAACTGTTTCTTGCCCAAACCAGTTCTGAGAGGATGTTACAGCGTAGTCCCGTCTTTGTAGGCGATCTGAAGCCTGTGGGTGCTGCCCGGCCACTCATGGTCGTAAGGCCTAGCAGCCACCTATCATCTTGGGCCACGATCTCGATTTCCTGCCTCTCTACCCTCACACTGATTGCCGTCAGCGCGGCCTGGCTTGTTCCGCGCAGCAGCTGGATTTCGCTGACGTCGCCGCGTCGCACGACATCTGTCGTGCCCGTCGAAGCTTCGACACCCGCTATCTTTCCGTCGTGGGTCGAGGTCCCGCACCTGACAGGACCACTATCAACCGGGGACTATCCGGATGTTTCGCCGTCTGCAGACGGACTACGCACCTTCCTGGATCCGCACCCGGCGGACACGGCGGAGCAGCCGGGATTCCTGCCGCCCCGCGTCAACCCGCGCCTGCCGCTGATCGGCCGCGCGCCCCTCGACGCGGCGCGTCTAACGCACGAACAGTCGCCCGTTTGGAATGAGCACACCGAACGCCGGGATGGCGGGACATCGGTTCCGCCGCCCGTGGTAGCGACGCTCGAACCGGATGTGCCGCAACAGTCGCAGAATCGAGCCGGGACGGGGCCGACCCTTGCGCCGATCCTGCCACCCCGATCGGCGCAGATGCAGACCCCGACCGAGGTCCTCGGTCGTCCCGCACCGACGATCAGCGCTGTGCACCCGCCCGGACGCGTGGCGACGCTCAACCCAGATCCTGCGCGGCAGGTGGTGGATCGAACGAGCCCGATCACGCCGCCCCGCGACGCAGGGGGTGTGATCGCGCCGATCCTGAACCCCGGACCGACGCGACACACGCGGTCGCTCAGGCGGCCAAGGTCGGCGACGGGAGTCTCGCGGGCCCGGGTGCCGTACCGCGACACTGAACAGACGGCGAGCATCATCAGCCTGCCGAGATCGGCTCGGGTGGGGGTCGATGCCGGCGCGATCGCGCACGCCTCCCTGCACCGAGCACGACCTGAGCGCTCGGCCGTCCCATCACCCGCTCCTGCGCCGTCCGCACCCTGGACGCTGCCATCAGCCCTTGCGCCGACGGATTAGTGCGATGCCGCGGCCCCTCGTTCACCCCTCCGAAGAAGGAAAGCCGTGATGTTCGTTCGTTCGATCTGCTGCGCCACCCTCATCTCTGTCCTGGCCGCCCCAGCGTTGGCGCAGGATGCGCCCGCTGCGCCGGACACCTCAGCGGCCACGTGGCAGATGCCGTGGCAGATCGCACCGATCGGACCGGCGTCGGCTGCGGCCGGTGAGCAGACGATCCTGTCGATGGTGCCTGGCACCGGCCTGGTGAAGGGTACATCCGTCGCCCTGCAGAGGATCGGACAGCCTTTGCCGGAAGTGCCGGGCCGCAACCGCACGGTCGACACCTGCCGTGCGGTCGTCATGAGCGAGGCCGGCAAAGCTGGGATGAAGCAGGTTGAGGCGGTCTCGGCGGGTGCGGACAGGACGGATAAGAAGGGCGACTACTTCGCGCCAGTGCTGTTCCGCATCACCTACGACCGGCCGATGATGTACGAGGTGCGCGAGGCAGCGATGATCTGCGTCGTGAGCCGCAAGGGCGCTATCGTCGATGCCTACATGCCGGCTGACGAGTCGGTCGTCACGGAGTGGACGGCGCTCGGCCGCCGGTGAGCTGATGGGACTGCACCTCTCGCACCTGCTACAGCTGCGCCTCTTCCCGTCAGCGCGCCCGAGGCGTTCGCGACACCGCAAAGCGTGCGGCGGGCAAGCATGCGACGACAGGCGCGCTCCGGGCCAGCTCTCCCTAGGCCGCCCGTGAAGCCTCGGCCGGGCTGTCACGTGAGGGTCGGCGCGGCGGGGGAACTGGTCTACGCCTTCAGCGAGGGCGCCGGCCAGGGCCGCCGTGTGACCTTGAACCTCGTCGAATAGAACGATGTCCCAGGGATCTACGGTATCCATCGTCGCCTTACGCCGCGCGAACGGTCGCCAGGAAGCGTCCCACCTCGGCGGCGAGGTGCTCGGACTGGCGCGACAGCTCCGAGGCCGCCCCAAGCACCTGGCTCGCCGCGGCGCCGGTCTCCTCGGCCGCACCGGCAACGCCCGAGATATGGCTGGTCACCTCGCCTGTGCCCATCGCGGCTTGGCTGACGTTGCGCACGATCTCCTGGGTGGCAGCGCCCTGCTGCTCGACGGCGGCGGCGATCGACGTAGCCACGCCGCTGATCTCGCGGATCCGCCCGGTGATCCCGTCGATCGATGTGACCGCCTGACCGGTGGAGGCCTGGATCCGGGCGATTTGGCCCGAGATCTCACTGGTAGCCTTTGCGGTCTGCTCTGCGAGCGCCTTTACCTCAGAGGCTACGACAGCGAAGCCCTTACCCGCCGCACCCGCTCGCGCCGCTTCGATCGTCGCGTTCAGCGCGAGCAGGTTGGTCTGGCCTGCGATGGTCGAAATCAAACCAGCCACATCGCCGATCCGCGAGACTGCGGCACTCAGTTCCTGCACCAAGGCGCCGGTTTGGTCGGCCTCGTGTACCGCACGCTGTGCCAACTCAGCCGAGCTGGCGACCTGCCGGCTAATTTCTTGGACCGACGATCCCAACTCTTCGGCGGCAGCCGCAACGGTGTTGACGTTGGAGGCCGCCTCCTCGGCGGCGGCTGCCACCGTGGTCGACTGGCTAGCCGTCTCAGTCGCAGTAGCCGTCATCGTCTGCGCGGTGGCCTGCAGCTCGGTGGCGGAGGACGACACCATCCCAATGATACTGCCGACCGCTTGTTCAAAGCCGTTGGCCATCTGACGCATTCCCACCTTGCGCTGCTCCTCGGCAGCCAGACGCGCCTGGGCGGTCTCCGCCTCAAGCTGACGGGTGTGGATCAGGTTGTCCTTGAACACCTGTACGGCAGCAGCCATTGCACCGATCTCGTCGCGGCGTGTCGTGCCCGACACTTCAACCGCCACATTGCCTGAGGCGAGATGGCGCATGACGCCTTCGAGGCGCTTCAGCGGCTTGAGGCTCCGGCGCACGAGGAACCAGAACCCAGCACTACAGCCCGCAGCCAGCAACACGCCAATCAGGGCAGCCTCTGTCCGCATCCGACTGATGACGGTGAGGTAGTCCGCTTGCTTCACCCCGGTGTAGAGGACGCCGATCGTGCTTCCGTCGGCAGCCGATATTGGATCGTAGGCGGTGAAGTACGGAACCCCAAGGACCTCGGCCTTACCCCTGAAAGAACGGCCCTGCTTGAGCACAGCATCGTAGACGGGCCCGGCAGCCAAGCGGGTTCCGATCGCGCGTGTCCCGTCCGGCTTGGTGACGTTGGTGGCGATGCGTGTGTCGCCAAGGAAGATTGTTGCGGTTCCGCCTATGATGGCCTGGACGCGATCGACGGCTGGATCGTTCTGATTGATACGATGGGATCCAACCTGCAGCTGCCCGTCTACGAGGCTGAAGCGCTCGGAGCCGCCCTCGTCAACCAGGCTCTGGCGTAGCAGGCGCATGTTGCTTTCCAACACGGCGGATGCGTGCTGGGTCATGTCCGTCTCGACGTCGCGCAGGATGAGGCCAACTGTACAGATGGAGGCGAAGCTGAGCAGAGCGGTTCCGACGAGACTGAGACGGACCGGCAGCGAGAAGCTGGGCCAAGCAGCACGGTAACGCATCCAATGGCTCTCATGGCGTGAGGCCGACCTCATCGTGACAGACCAGAGCGCCATCCCCGTTCGATGAACGAGGACATTCCGGCTGTAACAAAGGATCGTGGGACAAATTGAAACGGGTGCTGGAAGCCGGACTTGCCCCAGACAATCTAGGACCCAATTATCTGTTGTCAGGTTAAATACCTATTAAACCGCAGCTGAGCACGAGTTAAATCGTTCAAAGCATCTGATTTCGGTTGTATGCCAACCTGAAATTGCATAACTTATGTGAGGATGAGCCGGGGGGCGACTTCCTCGGCTCCGAACGCCTCAACGACGGCGATCACGTTCTCCAACTCGGCAAATTGGCGCAGCGCGCTCCCGACCGGCAACCAAAGGTGTGGCTTCGGTTCAGTGTTGGCCCGGCCGCGGCATCGTGCGGGAAAAACACATATGTTTGATAAATTTGACGGCAAAGCTGGATATGACCCGAAATAATAAGCGTTTTTACTCGGATTTTAGCGGGGTATTAATACGATAGTCGCTCAATCGAAATCTATCGAGAAAGGTACACGGTAGGGCGGCCCTATGAAGCGCGGATGCCAAGGTTGCCAAGACGCCGAACCCCTGCCGTTCACCTTCACGATGGCGTTCCATCCCATCGTAGATATCAGTCGGGGTACGGTTTGGGGCTACGAGGCCCTGGTCAGAGGCACTGAGGGGCAGGGTGCCGGCCAGATCCTCGGGATGGTCGACGAGAGCAATCGCTACAAGTTCGATCAAGCTTGCCGCGTCAAAGCGATTGAGCTCGCCGGCACCTTGTTCCCAGACAAGGAAACTCGGCTTTCGATCAACTTCATGCCCAACGCCGTCTACGAACCTGCCGCCTGCATCCGAGCGACGCTCGACGCTGCCCGCCGCGTTGGCTTCGCGCATCGTCAGATCATGTTCGAGTTCACTGAGAACGAGCGCATGACGGACGTAGCCCACGTTCAACGGATCATTGCCGAGTACCGCAAGCAGGGCTTCGTGACCGCCCTCGATGACTTCGGTGCGGGCTATGCCGGTCTGAACCTCTTGGCGAGCTTCCAGCCCGATTTCATCAAGCTCGACATGGAGCTGATCCGGGGGATCGCGACCTCGCCGGCACGGCAGACCATCGTCGCCGGCGTGATCATGATGGCACGCCAGCTGGGCGTGGCGGTGATTGCCGAGGGTGTCGAGACGGAAGCGGAGCTGACCGCCCTGCGTGCAGCCGGGATCCAGCTGTTCCAGGGCTACCTCTTCGCCAAGCCCGCGGTGGCCAGCCTGCCCGCGGTCCGTTTCCCCGCCTCCTCCGCCTTGTCGACAGAAGCTCTCGCTCAATCCTATGTCGCCTAACGGCGGCTAATAGGCCCAAGGCCATCTCACCTCGACATCTGCCCGCGCCCCCCCCCGAGCGCATACCCGCTCAGCACGGCCAGACCTACGATCCGCAGGAGGAGCCGCCCGCACCTTCAGTGCGTGTGGTGTGATACCCCTCCTGCTACCGTGCTTCTTACCGTAGCGCTGCCGTCGGCTACCGCCCCTTGCCGCACGCTACCGTTCCACGGCCGTGTACAGCCGTCGTCCTGCTGCCTCGGCGTCATCCCTAAACCGAAGCCGATCGAAGCAACACGCAGCAGACCGAAGCGGCGCCGATGCTCTCGGACGTTCGCGCTTGTTCGGAAACGCTCGAAAATATTCTCTGCACACCTGTGCACCCTGGGGTGCGGACCAGCTTGCCCGGCACAATCCGTGACTACGGGTGCCTTGGTCTGTAGGCGGAATAACCCCGCCTCTGCGCCCCTGTTCGGTCCCGGTTCGGCACCGGTCGTGGCTGCCTCATGGGACCTCGTTACTCGACACGGCGGCCGCCATCTTGGACCCCGTGCTCGAGAAGCACGATCAAACCTACGATCCCCGCGCCGGGCCTCTCACCCCGGCATTCCGCAGCATCCCGTAGAACTTGCCCGGCCGACGAAACTCGGCGAGGCATCCATCAGCATGGCGGGCTGGCCGAGATCTGCGAGCCGAGCGCGGACTATATCGGCGCCACCGGAGGCGGCCACGTCGTCGGCGAGCTTCCCAGCGGCGGCCGAGCCGAACCCAGCCGTGGGGGCGAGGCGTTCGGCAGCGAACTCTCCAGCCTTACGCACGCCAGCGCCGACGCCGGCGCCGAGAAGGGGGGCGCCGAGGCCGAGGGCAGCCCCCGTGAAACCGCCGCGCCGGGTTTCCCCCAAATCCCCGCCACTGCGCACCGCCGCATCGGCGGAGCCGAGCGCACCGCCTGAAACCGTAGACGCCAGCAGCCGCGCCGGTAGCGCCGCCTCGCCCGCGCCGAACAGAGCCGGTGCCGCCATGATCATGGGGGCGGTCCCGATCACGCCGCCCGCCACACCGCCGACCGTGCTGGCGACGGGGTGCGCCGCTTTGGCACCCGCGTCGTAATCCTGGATGCGCTTGAGCTCGTCCGAGTAGGTTGTCCCATCACGATACGAGCGAATACCGGCAGCGACGCGGTCGCTGGCACCCGTCATCATCGGCCCGACCACGGGGATGCTATCCATGGCGCTGCTGGCCGCGGCGTAGAGGCCGGTCGGCACGCCCGCACCCTGCTTCCGCAGGTCCTCGCTGCTCGGCATGTCAGGCAGGCCGCCCTCGACGTAGGGGGCAGCCGCAGCAGCCTTTGCCGCTGCAATCTGCTGCGCCTGGCTCGGTTCAGGTGCTGGGCGCGCCTGCTGAACCTTGAACGCCGCATAGGCGTCAGGGTCGAACGCCTCAATGGGGGCCGCCTGAGCGCCGACGGTCTGAGCTTTGTAGGCCGCGAAGGCCTCGGGATCGAACGCCTCGATCTCAGCCATCAGAACCCCTCCTGCGACATGCGAGCGTGAGCGTCGGCTGCGGACAGCCCGCCCTGCCGGAGCTGCTGGTAGCGGGCGGCCGGATCGACAGTCTTCGACGGCCGGTCCTGAGCTTGCTGCCCGAGCTTGGGCGGGGTCGGGGCCTCTGGCAGGTAGGTCGCCCGGTCGGGGTCGACGCCATACTTGGTCGCGAGGTCGCGATAGCGTTCTGCCACGCCCTGCGCGGTGTTCCTGGCGCCGTTGTAGATAGAGGTGGCCTGGCCGAGGAAGTCCTGGCGCTGGCCATCCGTGAGGATCTGGCCGTTCCGCAGCTTCTCGTAGGCGCTCCACACTCGGTCGGGGACGCCGGCTGTCTTGCGGGCCGTCTCGTACTCACCCTCACGGACCACGGAGGACGGATCCAGCATTTTCATAAATCCGAAAATCAGGCCCATGTCCGACGCGGGCGAGACAGCTTTCGGGTCGTCCTGGCGGATCTTCGTCGCGGAGATGATCCGGTTGTAGCCGTCGTGCACGTCCGAGAAGCTGCCGAGCTGCTTGGAGAACTCGCCGCGCAGCTTGGTCTCGGTGTCGAACCCGTCAGGCTTGGCGGACGGCGCACTCACGATCGGCTTCAACGTTACCGGGTCGTACAGGGTCGCCCCCGGGCGCAGCTCGCGCGGCGCGGCCGGCACGGCCGTGACCGGCTTCCCCTCCTCGTCGTAGCGGGTCTGCCCGGGGCTGAGCGTGTACGAGCCGTCCCGACCTGCAGCCGCGAGCTTCGCCTTCATCTCAGGGTCGGCTTCGCTGCCGGGAATGTATTCGTAGCCCTGACCGTCCGCGCACATCCGGTAGTTGGCCGGCGGTTGCACGTTGAGACCAGTGAGACCTCCCGTGAGCACTGACGATGGGCTGGCTGCAGCCAACGCTTGCAGCTCTGGCGAACCGCCACGGCTCTTGACGAAGTTCCGGGCGGCGGCCTGCTGCTGCATGTCTTGCTGCATCTTGTACAACTCAAGCTGCTGCTTCACGTCGCCCATGCGGCTCTGCTGGTAGCCCTGCAGGCCCACACCGATACCTGCACCAAGGCCGCGCTGCGTCAGAAGGCCGATGCCGAGGTTCAGCATCAGGTTCGAGAAGTCAGGGTTGTTCACACCCTGAACGAACCGCTCCATGACGCCGGGCTGACCACCAGTGCCACCAGCCTGACCAGACGCTGCGGCCGCACCTGACGGGGAAACCGCGCCCTGCGGCGCCCCGAGTGGGCGCGGCTGGCCGGCGGTGATCTGACCGCTCAGCGGATCGAACTGGCCGGGATCCGGGGGCGCCGTCTGCGAAGGATCAGCGAACCGGCCGCTCGGGGGCATTCCGGCCGACCGGGGCCCGACCGCTGGAGCATCGGGGCGATATGCAGATGAGGCGACCGTCTGTGCCGGCAATGCACCGGGGTTCGTGCCCGCCACCACGGGCTCGGTGGCGGGCAAGGCCGCGAGGTCGGCATCCGAGGGGCGCTGCGGCGGGGTCGGCACCATCCGCGAGCCCATCGGATCGGCAGTGCCCGTGAAGCCTCCGGGGCCACCACCCATACCGGCGCGATTGAACAGAAGCTGATCGGGCGAACCCGGCTGCTGCCCAGCGCCCGGCATACGCATGCCCATCTGCTCCTCGAGCCGACGAGTATCGCCCTCGGTCATCGCGACCTGTGGGCCGCCCCGGTCCGGGATCGCGCCCGTGGACTGCGGGTCGGCCTGACCGAGCAGGCTGCCCGGCGCTTGGGGTGCCGCAGGCTGCCCCTGCTGCTGTAAGGCCGCCATGACCTGTGCCTGCTGATCAGGGGTCAAATCGGCGAATGCGGGGAGAGCCCCGAAGGAGAGACCGGCGCTCATCGGTGCGTCCGTAGGTTCGAGGAAGAGGTGCGAGCGGTCATGCCGACCCCGCGCTGCTTAAGAGGGCGCCGTAGCGCTCGGCCTCGTTGCTGGCCTGACGATCGAGCTGGCCCAGCGCGCTGAACAGGCCGCACAGATCCGGGATCGGGCCACCGTTCTCCAAGTTGCTCGCAGCAAGGCCGGCGATGCCCTGAATGGCTCGGAACAGGGTGGCGAGTTCGGTCCGGCAGGCGAGCGTCCGCATCTCCAGGTCGGTTAGGCCCGACAGGTCGGCGGTGGTGTCGTGCGGGATGGCGGGTCGGGCAGCCTCGATCATCAGGCGGCCCTCGGAATGGCGACGCTCAGCCGACCGTCAGGGGCAGCGGCGGGTGAGCGCGCTACATCGGCGGTGCCAACCAAACCGATGGAGCAGAAGTAATGAGTGTGCATGGGTCGGTCGAAGTCGATCCCCAAATTCTGTCCGGACCGTTGTTCCACCTGTGCGGACCGATCCTTCAGCCTGGCGCCGTCATCTTGCCTGGCAATTACGGTCGTGTTCTTGCTCGCTTCGGATGGCTGCACGCCATGAGTGTACGCGAACATGCGCTGGAAGAATGGCGCAGAGTGAACGCGCACGAGAAGGCTTCGCGGCTTCGAAGCTGCTACGTCTTCCTTTCGAAGGATGATGCGCTCGCCTTCCGAGGCCAGGTAATACCCGGTGGGCAAGCTCAAGGCTTCGAGGCGCACTTGCTGTACTTGGTGCGACTGTGTGAACCCGAGAAACCTCACCACCTCACGCACTATGATTTTGTAGGACCGTTTGGCCCTCCGGGCTTTTGGCCAGAGATTTATTGGCGTCCGGTTAGACCCATGGCGGGCATGACCGCCGACGTAGAACAGCTGCGGACGCACGCCATGCGCGCCGCCGGCCGCGGCGGTTCCGGCATGGAGCTGCTGACTGAGTCGGCGCTCGTCGTCGAGCACCGTTTTGACGATCTGTAGGCGCACGTCACAATCTGGCGTGCCGCCCGGCGACCGGCCGTCGCCCGACATCACGCTGCCACCAGCATCAGAGCGGACGGAGCAGTAGGCGGAGGCGCCCGAGGCGGATCTTCAGGCGCGATGATCGAAGCAACTGCCCGGCGCACCAAGGCGCTGGCCGTGGTGCCCTCACGACGCGCTGCGCCGTGGAGCGCCGCATGAAGCTCGCGGTCAGTCCGGACGATCAGAATGGTGTCGAGGTTGAGCGGTCGCACGGGCGCCTCCCTTTCCATGACTTGGAAAGTAGAGGATCGCGCGCGGATGTATATACGAAGATTAGAGCCGGTTCGTCTTCCCAGTCTTCTGAGTTATGCTGCGTCAGTGCCAACCAAATATTTCAGCAGCTTGGCCTTCTCTGCATCAGCATCGCGCTCGGAATTCTCAGTCGCCCCTAATTCCGCAGCACGCTGGCTAAGCCAGCCCTCGACGGCGGGATTGTCCTGCGACGCGGCGAGGAGGCGGCCATACAACGTCCCGGTCTCCTGGGCTTTCTTGAGGTCAGCCAGCGCGATCCCCGAGCCCTCGATATTGAGCGGGTGCTTGAGGAAGATCGTGTCCATCACGGCCTCGACCCCGGCGCGGAACGCCATGCGGGCGAAGACATCGTTCTTCCAGCTCTTGTTCAAGTAGGCCATCGCGGCGCCGACAGCAGTCGTCATGTTGCGGAACATCGACTCCGTGTCCCCGTCGATCATTTTTCCGATCGGGTTCTTCTTCAGCGCGTCCTCTATCTTGTCCAACATGAACGTGTGTTCGAGGCGCGCTTCAATCTCTTGAGAAACTGAACGCCCGCTCAGTCGGGCCGCCTCCTCAAGGCGGTTCTTCCCCTCCAGCGTCGTCCGGAACCCCATCGCGTGGCGGCGGCCCTCGGTCTCCGGCAGCTTTGCGGGCATCAGCCCCTCCTGTCGTCTGCGTCGCTTCCTGTCTCCCCTGTACGGCTACTCCAACGACGCCACGCCCGTCAATGACGTTTCATCACACGAGTGAAACGGTATATCTGGACGTACCGTTACAAATATGCGAACAAATACGCGAGACGGATGTCGACGGAGCTACCCCATGCAGGCATGCGAGAGCGCAGCGGCTGAAACCAAGGCGAGCGCAGAGGCGCCCCGCCGGGCCGCGGGCGATGTTTTTTCCAGGATCCGAGAGGGGAAGAACGTGCGCGTCGCCCCGCTCGCGGAAGCGATCGGCATGAGCCGCGGTGGGCTCTACGGCGCCATCGAGTCGGGGGACGTGGAGGCGGTGAAGATCGGCCGCGCCGTGTTCGTCCCGGCGCACGTCGCTGGTCGGCTGCTCGGCATGAAGCTCGACGCCGTCGCCGCCTAACGAAAAACCGCCGGCCCCGAAAATCAGGACCGACGGCGGATCGTGTAATCAGCGTCTTGACACCGCTGTAGATATGCGATCCGGCGCTCAGCGCCAAGGGTTTTCAGGCCGGCACCTCAACAGCAGGTGTCACCATGAAGTCGAAGACCAACAACAGATCGATCGCCATCCGGCCGACAGAGGCCGTACCCGACCCCGCCGTGCTGCAGGCCGACGTCGAGCAGCGCCTGGCCTTCCGGTTCGGCGTGTCCTTGCCCGTCGCGGCGGTTCTCTCCAGCCTTGCCGGGATCGGTCCCCAGACCCGGGAGGCGCGCCGATGAACGCGCCCGCCCCCATCTCTCCCACGACCGGCCTCGTGTTCGACGCGGTGGCCGAAGCCGCCAGCATCGCCGAGGCCTATGCCCGGAACGCGGTCGAGTTCGCCCTGATCCGGGACGCCCGCGGCGCGGCCTACAGCCTGAACTGCGCGGCCAAGGCACTCGCGTCTGCCGCCTCGACCGCCCAGGCGCTCCGGCCCGCTCCCCAAAACGGGGGAGCGGTATGAGCAGCACCCGTATCCTCACCCCCGCCCCAGGCGCGCTCGCGTGCTTCAACTGCACAGCGTGGCGCCCCTGGGGAGACATGGGCGTCAGCTACGAGATGCCCGGTGGCCGCACGGTGGTAGGCCGGCGGCCGTCCGGGCAGTGCCGAGCCAGCGTCCCGACGATCGATCCCGACGCGATCGGGTCCGAAAACGCGACGTGGCCCGTGGTCGGCGCCGACGACTGGTGCCGCCAGTTCGAGCCCGCCCGATCCGGCGAGCGCGGGGATGCGGCCTAACATGCATCGCCTCATCAAACCTCCACGCAAAGCCAAGGCCTGCGCCTGGTGCCAGCACTTCGCCCAGACCAGCACCGCCTACGTCCACGGTGGCCGCGGGATCCTCGGCGCGATCGGCGAACAGCCCCGCGGCGACTGCCGCGCCAAGCCTCCGCGCCGGGACAAGAAGACTGGCGACGCCCTGTGGCCCGACGTGCTGGGCAACGACTGGTGCAGCGCGTTCGCCCGCCCCGAAACCGTGAAGCGCGGGGAGGCGGCTTGAGCAAAGTCGTCGCCTTTCCCAGCCCGCTCTCGACCCGCAAGACACCTATCGCCGTCGAAGTGATCGTGGCCCCGCAGGTCGACTTCTGGGTGGCGTGGCTGCGCCTCCCGACTGGGTATTTCACCGCCCTGGAGCGGACGCCCGACGAGCAGCACGCCATGTCGGACGCCCGCGCCTACGCCAAGCGCTACGGCATCCCCGTGACTTGGCGGGACACGCCGCTCGCCGTCGGGCTGGCCGAGCCGATCCCCAACCGACCCGGCGAAATCAGCATCTGGCCTGACGACGAGGGCGGCGGCTGCTGGCGGATCGACCACACGTCCGCCTCCGGTGACTGCGGCGCACTCGTCGGAACCGCCTTCTCGCTCGGTGAGGCCGTGCAGATCGCCCGCGATGCCGCGGTGCGCCTCGGGGCGACCTTCGAAGATCCTTCTCATCATTTCGGAGGTGCAGCATGACGGCGCACGCCTTTCCGTCCGAGACCGACCTGCGCCTCGCCCTGCGTGAGAACGGCTACCACCCGGTGCCGGTCTCCAGCCCAAGCATGAATATCGCATCGGCCGGCAAGCGCCCGGTCACATTGCCCACGATCGCCTGTCCGCCCTGGTAGACGTGGACGTGCTCGACCCGCACCGTCTGCTCGCCGCCGCGGCGCAACTTCGCCAGCGCCTCGACCTGTTGGGTATAGGTGCGCATCAGCTTGTTCGCGAGATTGCCCATGGTTTCCGCGACCTCGGGGTTATCCGTCTGGCAGGCTTTGCCGAGCGCTTGCATCGCGGCCTGGTGCGTCGTCGCCATCTGCACCGCCAGCATCCCCTCGATCTCGTTCTCGGGTCGAACTGCCTCCACGGCCGACAACATGCTGTTGGTGGCGCTCTCGGCCGTATCGGGCAGGCCGAACGCCACGCGCGTCAGGTGCCGGAGCTGTGTCTGCCCGAAGCTGACCGAAGCCCCGCCCGAGGCATCGTTCACCCGCACCGCCCAGCCGCTGTGGTCGGAGTGCGCCGGGCCGACCCTTGGGGTGTCATCCTCGTCCCGGGTCATCTTCACCGACACCGGCCGGCGCCGGGCCGTGTACCGCCGCAGGGAGTTGAGAGCGAGCACCTGCTCCTCGGTGGACGGATCGGGTCGCGTCTCGACCACGGCGGATTTTGATTGTTTCATGTTCCGCTTCCCCGTTAGCCGACCCGCATTATCACCGACCCGTCGCTAGGATCGACAGCCTCAACCCGAGGGCCTCCTAGGCCGATCGACCCTACAACGTCATCCAAGGCGCGATTGCAGGCTGCTGCGAGCGCATCGCTGGATGTGGTCGGCATGACGAGTAGGAGGCTGCGTACCAAGACGGACACAACGGTCACGCGCATGGTTGGGTGAAAGGGCGCTCCATCCCGATCGCGTTCAAAGGCAGTTACGACGTTGTCAGCGATCAGGGTGGCGAACCGTTCAAGGTCGAGGCTCGGCATCATCTCGAAGGTGCCTACGCTGAAAGATTTCTTTCAAGGTAACGTATTGCGTTTCGCAGCGCGACAACAGATTGTGCTGTCTTACTCAAAATCAGGTGCACCGTGGACCAAACCGTAGAGACCATCGAGGCTCCAGCCATCGATTTCATTGAACTGACGGCGGGCCTTGTCTCAGCCTACGTCTCGAACAATCACCTGCAACCGAGCGAGATCGCGACCCTGATCGCCAACACGCACGCTGCGTTGGCTGGGCTCAGCGAGGGGGCTGCTCCTGAGGCTCCGGCGGCCGAGAAGCTCACCCCCGCCCAGATCCGGAAGTCGATCACACACGAGGCGCTGATCAGCTTCATCGACGGCAAGCCGTACAAGACCCTGAAGCGCCACCTCAGCGGCAACGGCATGACGATTGAGGAGTACCGGGAGCGCTACGGGCTACCGCGCGACTACCCGTCTACGGCCGCCAGCTACTCCGAGAAGCGCTCGGCGCTCGCCAAGAGCCTCGGCCTCGGAAACAACCGCCGGAAGGCGGCTCCGAAGGCCGCTGAGCCGTCAGAGACCGTCTCAGACAAGCCGAAGCGCGCTGCTGGGCGGCCGCGGAAGGCGAAGGCAAGCGCTGAGGCCTAAGGAGAGAGCGTAAATCCGGCTCCTATCTTGGTCTTGAAACTGCGCAGGTACAGGGGCTCGACCGGCGGCGATAATCATAGCCGCCGGCTGACCCCTGAGCGTGGCTTAGGGTGTGAGCATCGGCACAGCCTCCGATTGCCGCGCACGTCGCAACAATGTTTTGCTACGCCAATTATCGGATCAAGTTAATCAACAAATCAATTAAGGTAATTTTCGGACGGTTCTTCAAAAATCAGCAGAATTTATTTCTTCTCGTTGGAGACCTATGCAAAGTTGACGTGTCAACGTCGAAGGCCATCGGCCTTGGCGGCGCCTGCGCCGACCTAACGTTCCTCCTATCCGAGGAGCAAGCGCAGGCGTTCAATCTGGAGCGCCGGGCATGACATACCGCGTCAAGATTGATCGCATCGGTAAGACCGGAGTGCCGCGAAGCGCCCCACGGATCTATTACGCGAAGGATGAGGCCGACGCGGCTAAGATCGCGGCCTACGAAGTCGACAGTGGCAAGCCCGATCGGCCCCGTGTCGCCACTGTCACCGACGCTACAGGGCGCATGGTGTTCACCTATTCTGGCCGCGCCGGTCTGGCTCGAACATGACCGACAACGAGCGCGAGGATCGGGCGCTCGACGACCGAGACGCCAAAGCCCTCATCGGCGTGATGCTAGCGTTCGAAGTGACGTTCCTGGCGATCACTATCCTGTGGTGTTGAGGCCTATGATGGCGGCTAATCACTTCGCATCGTCACTGACCCGTCGACCATGCTGACCGTCTCGACGCGCGGTCCGGCCCACCCCTGATCTGGCAGGGTGGCGAGGTATCGATTGCAGGCGGCTGTCAGCACGCCGTTGAACCGCGTTGGCATCACCGCCACCAACTCTCGCATGAGACCAGCGATCGCCGCGCCCCGGGTCAGCGTCGCGAGGCTGTCGCTATCCAGCCGCTCCAGCGCTAAAACGACGTTCTCCGCGATGATGCCGGCGGCGCTGATCTGATCGCTGCGCATCAGTAGCCTCCCTACAGGAACCCACTCCCCGAATGCCCCTTGAAGGCGTTCGCCCGCTGGATGTAGCCGACGACCGTCCTGGGATCCCGGTGCCCAGACTGGTCCATGATTCGGGTGAAATCGGCGGGTCGTACCTTCGCCTTAGACCGCATCCACGGTGCCCGTCCGACGTGCCAGGCAAGGCGGACACTCATGCGATCCACACTCGCGCTCATAGCCGCCCTGACCGCCCTCACCTGCCTTCCTGCCATGGGAACCGCACAGGGTCGGCTGGAGCCTGATGAAGGGAATGCCTCTGGCGCATCATCCCCAGGTGAAGAGGCCGCTGACAACGTCGATCCGGAGGTGCTGGCACGCTGCCGCCGACAGGCCGCAGATCAGAAGCTGAAGGGCCCCGCTCGGAAGGCCTTCTTAGGCACCTGCGTCACGCCCGAGGATTAAGCTCAGAAGCCAAACTACCTCTCTATCTGATTGACGTGACAACGCTGTCACGTGACCACGTGGTCACTCTCCCCGGTTCAGAGCATCGAAGTCGCGGCCATGCTGGCGCAGCACGAGCCGCAGCCCCTCGACGTAGAGATCATGGGGCTTGCAGTCCGTAGCGGCCGCGATTTCACGGAGCGCTTTGAACACCTTTGGGTGCGCGTAGATCGAGGCGTGGGGCTTCTCGTATCGGACCCGGCGCTTGTATCCCTCAGGGCCCATCGGCTCGCTTGCTGCCGACTGTGGAATCACGTTGTCACGTGTAGCTGTTGCCACATCGTCACGCTGCAACGTTGTCACGTTATCACGTGACACATCCGTCACAGGGTCACGTGGTGACGTGGCAACGTCGGGTGAGGTTTGAGAAGCGATCCGGGCGAGCTGATCGTTGATGGATGGCCGCGGTTTCTTGCTCATGCCTTCGCCCCTGCGAGCTGCGCCTTGATCCACTGCCAGAGCAGCCGGATCTCGACTGCTGCCTTGCCCTTCGGCGCCAGTTCAGTGACGCCGAGCCCTGTCGTCATTGAGTCCAGAAAATCTGACCGCGTCGCCACCATCGAGGGCGCGAGCGCTCCAGTGCTCACCAAGGCCGTCGCCGCGTCGAGTGTGCGGGCCTGCGTCGTGGGATTGCACTGGTTGAGCACGAAGGCGAACTGCCGCTTGAGGAGCCGCAACTGCTCGACCGTCGGCCGGGCCGCCTCGACATCGAGGATGGACGGTTTCACCGGTAGAAGGCACAGGCTGGCCTCGCGCAGTACCAGGGCGACGTCAGGCCCGAACCGGCCGGGTGTGTCCACGATGACGAGCGAGACTGCGCCTGCGCCCTGGAGCCGCCCAAGCGTGCCGGCGAACGCTGACGGCTCGACTCGCTGCACGTCCAGGCCATTCGTTTCGCGCCGCCGCCCCCAGCCTACGAGTGACGCCTGCGGATCTGTATCGAGCGCCGCGACCGTCTCCCCGTCCTGCATCGCCGCAACGGCGAGCGAGGCTGCGAGCGTGCTTTTGCCTGATCCGCCCTTCTGTGTGGTGAGAGCCAAGACGTACATCATAGCCCCGCCATCCCGGCCGGGTTCTGTTTGAAGATCTGGCCAGACCGGATGTAGCCGCTCGTCGTGTCGAAGCGCTTGTGGCGGAGCTGGCGCTGGATCGCGTGGCCGGGCGCGTCGTTAGCCGCAGCCGACGTAGCGAGCCCGGACCGGAGCGAGTGTCCGGCATAGGCTGATGCGAGCCGGCGCGCCTCCTCCGGCGCATGCCCCTCTGCCAGCGCAGCTGCTTCAACCGTGCGCTGGACGATCCGGGCCACGGCCCGATCCGTCACTGCATCGGTGCCGAGCCGCCCGTGCCGGTCGATAGGCCGGAACGCCGGGCCTTCCTTCAGGCGAGCTGCCTGTATCCACGCACGATAGCTGCGCACCGGGCACGTCTCCATGTTCGACCCATAGGGCACGCCGATCTCGACGCCCTCGGCCTGCTGATCCGTCTTGCTGCGGGCGAGGTGGACCACGAGGCCGTCGGGTCGCTCCTCGACCCAGGCCGCACCGTCCCTACAGGCGACCTCAAGCCCGGCAAGCTCGGAGCGCCGTAGCGCTGCGGCAAAGCCAACCAGGATCAGCGCCCGATCGCGCTTGCCGGCGAGCGTGTCCGGCAGGATGGCCACGGCGCGACGAAGGTCCACCGTCATCAGGGGGCGCTTTTTCATTGCAGGCTGACCGTGTGCCCTCTTGATGCCCCGCCACGTGTCGCGGAACGCTGCGGACGAAGAGTCCAACGCGAACCCCGCCGCCGCGTGCTGCTCGCGGATCGCAGCAAGACGACGTTGTAACGTGACAACTTTCAACGTGGTCACGTGGTCGATAAGGTAGGCTAGTATGGCGGCTGGGCTCGCCGGCAACGAGGCCTCGCCTCGTGCCTCACACCAGTGTGCGAACGCCCGCACGTCCGAGGCATAGGCTCGGCGTGTGTTCGCTGCGCGTGACTGATCCGCGTACTCGCGTGCCCGGTCGGCAAATGCCTGCAGGCCGGTCGGCGAGGGGAGGGCGACTTCGGTGCTCAAGGCTGGGCTTCCTCAGCCAGCGGCTCGCCCTCGTTGATTGCCGAGATGATCTGGTTCCGCACGAGCTTCAGTGCGGCCTGCACGGGATCAGCCCAGTCAGGCCTCTGCGCCTTCTGTATGGCGTCAGCCGGCACGACGACGGAGAACCGAGTCCGTCCCCTCGAGCGCGCCTGCCAAAAGCCACGGACCTCGACGCCGTCCGCGACTGGCCGCGCCTTGACGACGAAGTCCTGCCCGGCGTGGGAGAAGGGGAGGCGAGGCGGCGTCGCTGGCATGCTGTCTTCTAGTGTCCGATAATCTCTTCTTATCGGACCTTAGACCACCACGCAGGAACTGGCAACGGGATCGCGCTACCACGTTGTAACGTGGTCACGTCGACGTAGACGCTCGCGGCCTCGGTCCGAGTATCTCGAACGCACCCTGCACGGGTTGCAGACGGGAGGTATGCGAAGTCGGCATGCGCTGGCCGGCCTCGGCCGTTCGCATGATCAATCCGGCTCGTCACTTGCAACGGCGCACTACCCGGTCTCCCGAACCCAATCTTGGATGAAGGGGGCGGGCCAGACGCAGATCCATCCTGGACTTCATTGCGGAGAGCACAAGCATGCCGGGCAAGCTCGAGACTCGTGTGCGGGCGCTGCTCGGCGGTTTGCTGATCATCGCCGCTGGAGCCACCGCAGCGGTCAGCGCCGAGATCTCGGGCGGGGTGGTTCGAATTGGCGTTGTCAACGATCAGACGGGGTTCCTGTCTGATCCAACCGGTAAGGGCTCCGTGATCGCCACCCAGATGGCGGTCGAAGACTTCAACCGGAAGGCACCCGGCATTAAGGTCGACGTCGTTGCGGCCGACCACCAGAACAAGCCGGATGTCGGCGCAACCATTGTTCGAAAATGGATCGATGTCGACGGTGTCGACCTAATCGCCGATGTCGGTAACTCGGCCGTGGCGCTCGCGATCCAGTCAATCATCCGAGAGAAGAACCGGATCGCGGTATACTCGGCCGTCGCCACCACCGAGGTGACCGGCAGGCAGTGCGTCCCCACCGGGCTGTCGTGGCTGCATGACGCCTACAACCTCGTCGCCGGCCCGATCCGCGACCTCGTCCCGAAGGGTCAGAAGACCTGGTTCTTCATCGGCGCGGATTACGCCTTCGGCCGCAACATGGTGTCCGTCTCTCAGACGCTCCTCACGGCTGCCGGTGGCAAGTCTCTGGGCGAGGTATTCCATCCTTCGGCAGAGACAGACTACACCTCCTATCTGTTGCAGGCCCAGGCATCGGGCGCTGACACCATCGGGTTCGCCAGCACCGGGTCGCAACTGGTGACCGAGATGAAACAGTGGACCGAGTTCGGTATGACTGGCGGTCCGCAGAAGCCGGTGGCCGGGCTGCTATTCCTGACCGACACGCACAGCATGGGATTGAGCATCGCCGCGGGCCTGCGCGCGGTTACCGCCTGGTACTGGGACCTGAACGACGAGACGCGCGCCTTCGCGCAGCGGTTCTATAAGCTGCACGGCGCTATGCCGAGCGAGGCCCAAGCCTCAATGTACTCCGCGGTGAGCCACTACCTGAAGGGCGTGGCGGCGACAGGCACGGATGACACGGACACAGTGCTAGCCTGGATGCGGGCCAACCCGGTGGACGACTTCTACGCCCGAGGCGCAACGTTGCGCGCCGACAGTCGCCTCGTGCACGACTTCTACCTCGTCGAGGTGAAGAGCCCGGCAGAGTCGAAGGGGCCGTGGGACGTGTACAAGGTGCTAAGTACGATCAAGCCGAATGACGCCTATCCGCCGCTCACCGAGAGCGAGTGCCCCCTGGTGAAGACTGCCGCCATTCGCTGAAGCGAGGCCGGGCGAGCCGTGATGATATGGCCGCCCGGCCGGTGCTCGGATCAGGCAGCTGTCAGCCGCTTGATGTTGAAGGCCACATGCTCACGGTAGCGGGCGATAACCGTCTCAGGCGAACCGCCGAGCATCAGCGTCGTCATCGCCTCAGTGGCAGCTTGCATCTTCTCGATGACCATCGATTGCGCCTCGGCTCGGCCCTCGTGGCCGCCCCAGGCCAGACGTACCATGCGTAGCTCGATTACGCGTTGGGACTCGAATGCGAGCAGGATCGACGACAGGATGGGATTGTACACAACACACTCCGCACCGCGGCAGCAGCGGCTTGGATCAACGTGGCGTGACTCTAGGACGATCCGACCCGAAGAGTTTAAGGGAAGACGCCGCACCCCGTATTTGATACAGCCCGCAACCTACAGTCGAAGCCGCGGTTTGCTATTCAGCATCATGCTCCCTGTCGCACTTTATTTGGCGGTTCTTCCGACGAAAGGTACGTCCCATGGGCAGCGGCATTTCCCTTTTATTTTTGGCGCTCGGCACGATCGGTGGTGTCGGCTTTCTTGCCTTAGGCGCGCGGAAGCAGGTCGCCAATTTGAAAGGCGACCCGGAACGCTCCAACCTCATCAAGGACCACGGCGGCGCGCCACGTCCGAACATGCCGGGGACGGAGCACTGAGACCGCGATTTTGACGCTTGAGATTTCCCACTCTCATCTCGGCCCCGCCGCCTGATCTGACCACGAGCTGGCGGGGGAGGTCGTTTATCTCATCGGCGTCCGCGTAAGGTGCCGGGTTCTGGTTAGCGCGCCGTGACCCGCGCGGGCTTGGCATTGTGCCGGAACAGGCTGCGTAGTGCCCGGAACGGCAGCAGCACTAGCTTAGCCACGCCGTGAGCGGCCATGACGACGACGATGGCCAGAAGGGCTAGGAGGGTGTTGCGCAACGCGGGGCACTCCAAGACGGAGTGAACTTGGCGATCCATCACCGCCATTGCTCTCAGGAAGCGCCCCGAAGACGGCGAGACTGTGAAACTTCTTGGCTGCGTGCGTTCGCCAAATCAGCCTAGGATGACGTCGGGTATGCCCGATCGGGGTGCTGCGTACGCAACACCCACCAAGTCCTCTCGTCGCCAGACTATGCGAACGGTTGACGACATCGGCTCCTGGCCGATCGCGAGTTCGAAGTAGCGCGGCACTGTGAGGCCGGGGGGAAAAGCGAGGCAAGCACCCACGGGTGAGTGGTTCGTCACGATACAGCGGACTCCTGCATCGACCCCTGGGAAGGCAACATGGCCTTCGATGGTAGCTTCGACACGAAGCTTCGCGCGGCGATCCTGCATATCAGCACACGGCCTGGATATATTACGATAAGTGCAGGTTGTATTCACCAGCATACATCTAACAACTCAATCCAGTATAATAGCGATCCAGGTCGATAGGCGTTGGGGTACCATTTGGCGACGTATGATTAGCGCAACCTTAATCACTCGGGCAATCAAGCGTCGCGCAAACTTATTTTAGTTACATCGATGGTTGCTGCATCGCCTTGCCGTCTGTCCTGGAGGTTTGGCAAGGGACGCAGTGTGAAACCACGGCGGACGATGTCGTGGGTGGGTGCGGCTACTGAACCGGAACCGGACCTCAGCGCTTCCCTATAGCCGACGCGGTCCTCCTGCGCTGAGGCACGGAGGATCCCCATGCGTATCTTCATCTTGGCCGCGCTTGCCGGTGCCAGCCTGGTTGGCTTGAGCCTTCCGGCCGCCGCCGTGCCGGCTGGCCCCGTAGCCGGTGTCTCTTCGCCTTCCGATATGCTCACCAACGTGCGGATGCGGCGCCATCGCATGCGGCGGCCGTCGATGACCTGGGTGCAGCGGCGAGGGGCCCGGCGCTAGTTCGATCACCGGCGGGCAGCAACACCCCTGTCATGATCTGTCATATGCTAAGCGCACGCCAGCCTCGGACTCCGCGGTGACACCTTTGTCCAAGACTGGAAGCCCGCCCGGTTCGCCGGCGCGGGCTTTTTTCGTGGCCTGGGCTTTGCCATGGGCGTCGGCTCGTCGATGAGACCGCGAGCCAACTTGCGGCGCGCTCCTGGTGGGGTGCGCCGCCTCTTCCGCAGCTGCAGGTCGTTCAATCGCGACGCTCTCCGCGGCTAGCTAACAGCCTGACCGACAAGACGCGGACCGAACTAGGATGTCGGTGTCGCCGATTGTCATGACGCTGATGAGCTGCTCGCCACGCTTCCAGAGCATCGAGCACGCCGCGGCTCCGAACGGCGCACAGGTCTCAGCCTCCGGGTAGGCTTCGCAGGTATCCTCGCGACGCTCGCACACTCGGCTTGACGGTGGCACAGGGGCAGGCCTCCAGCCGAGCTGAAGAAGCGAAGCCCGAGCATCGGGGTAGAGGGTGTTGGGTTTGAACTTCGGCACCGGCATCGGCTCGGCTGCCTGCGTCCCACCGGCAGCGACAACGAAGGCGAGGGCGGCGAGGGCTGTGCGCATGGCGGGAGGATAACTGGCAGGATGGCGGTGTCGAGGACGGCGGCGGTACGTCGATAGCGGCACCTTCGGTCTCTCATCGTTCTCCTCGATGAAGATGACGCCGGCGGGATCGTTTGAAGGAGGGCGCTCATCCGAATGTGCGATGCCTCACTGTCGTGCTTTGGGCCACAGCGTACTCCGAAGCGTGCGTTAGGCGGAAAGCGTAGGACGTCCGCCGCGGATCTGATGGATGTCTGCTCTCATCACCACCGCCTCGGTCAACGTAGGAGGCGCTCTGCATCGCCGCACGGTCGCCCTCGCCAACGTCCGATGGTTCCGTGCTTTGGCACGGCGCGCTGTTCGCGACGGCGGTCCACAGTCACAGCAGCGAGCGGCCAACGCTCGTGCTGCTGCTCGCATCGTTCTCCGTCAGGCAAAGCGTGAGGCTGTGGTCGGCCGGATGGCTCGCGATGCCCTCGCGGCGGATCTGTAGCTTACCCCGACTAGCCCACCATCAGTGCCTCTTCCACGAGGCGGAGGATGGGGTCAGAACACGGCTATTAGGGCAACGCCAGCGATCATGAGCACGCTGCCGACGAGCCGCCACAGGGTTGCTGGATGCACCTCGAAGCCGACCCAACCGAAGTGATCGAGTAAGATGGAGGTGACGACGCCAGCGGTGACGAGGAGCGAGAGGAATGCACCGGCACCGATTTGGCGGGCGATCAGGAGCTGCCTGATGACGACGCCGCCACCCAGCAGCCCTCCAAACCACGCCCACCACGGCATCTGCGCCAACTCGACGTAGGTCGGCCATGCCAGACGCCGGGTCATCAATCCGATGATGAGGACGCTCAACGCCGCTCCGACCCCGACGACGAGACCGGCTGTGAGCGGCTGAGAAAGGCCTTTGGCCAGCGTGCTGTTCTGTCCAGGCTGTACCGCATTGGCGATCCCGGCGAGCAGCACGAAGCCGTAGAGGTACCACATAGCTGAGATCCCGATCGGTGAGATCTTATAGGTAGGGCGGCCGGATAGGGCTCTTCGCGCGATCGCCGGCGGCATGTCGTCCTGCGCCTGCACTTTCAGCGTCTCTTCCACGAGGTGGGGATGGGGTCAGCCCTCGTCCCCGATGTTGTCATCTTTGAACCCGTCGAAGCCGTCCAGCGGCACCCCGGTTCTGAACACGTCGTACTTGCGGCCGATCGCGTCGAGCTGCTTCCCTTGAGCCCGCATAACCCGATCACGATCCTCCTCGATCACCTCCCGCAGCAGGCGTTCACGGAAGAGATCGTCGGTCTCGGGATCGCTCATGCTGTGCCGGGCTCCTCAGCTTAGGATCGCGACTGTGCCACCAGCGATGAACCCAGCTAGCAGGACAAGGACTGGGGCGTTCTCCACGCCGGCTTCGTTCAGCAGCCTAGCTGAAACTGACGCCACGACGAAGACGCCTAGCGCCGTCGCGAGCGTCCCCAGTCTCACTTCAGATAGCCCTTCGCCTTCAGGTGCTCGGTGGTACGGCCTGCTCGCTCCAATGCCTACACCTTCCGCTCCCGGAACCGGATCCCGGCGCCGCCACCGTTTTCTGGGATGAGCCAGAAAATAGGGTTCAGGAGTGGAGATCGGCGGTCTCCCATTAAATCGATCGACCTTCAGATCTGCCATCCGGATCCGACTCACGTTCAGGGCAGCCGTCTTGGTCGCGTAGGGATACGCTGATTGCTCGGAGAAGAGACCGTCAGAGGATGACACGACCCAACGGTATCATCCCTGGTACACAGGGCAGGGCATCACCGCGAGCCTGTAGGCGCGGGACAAGGCGTCAGCCTCGTAATCGGGCGGAACGACAGAGGGTGAGAGGGCTCCACCGGAGCCCTCCCGATGCTGACAGTGATCGCCTCACATGCGATGCATCATCCGCTTGCGCATCATGCGGCGGCGCATCATCCGCTTCTTCATCATCATACGGTCGCCGTGCATCATTCGGACCTGCGTGACATCCGACTGGCTGGCCTGAAGACCGCTTACCGGAACTGGAGCCGCCGACACGCCGCCGACACTAAGAGTGAAGCTGCCGAGCAGGGTTGCCGCAGCGAGAGCGAAGGTGGTCTTCGTCATCATGTTCTCCTGAGTTCGGCGGGCACGTCGGCTCATAGCCAGGAAGGCTGAGGAACCGCACGCCCCGGCACGACGCCGAAACACGGCGTCAGCGGTTCCCTACGATCGTGATCGCAGGGGAGTTTCAGCAATTGAACCGATGGAACGATAAAATTTCACTGTACAATCAGATACAGCGCATCCTCTGCCAGGAGCTTTAATTAGGAAACAGTCAAGCTCATTTACAAGCTTGGCAATTTAGCGGTTCGGTTTCGATTAAATCTGAAACCATTTAGGTTTTACGTTCGTATCTTGAGGAGTGCGGCCAACCATAGCGGCCCATGGTTCAGCGAACGTTGGGGCTATCTATGATCCGTATTCCCGTGGCGATCCTCGCGGCTGCCCTACCATCAGTCCTCCTCTGTCCAGCTGATGCCGCTATGAGGAAGGTGCGGATACCGAACCAGTACGATGGCTCGTGGACAATTGTTGCTGCGACCGCCCAGGGGGCCTGTCCAGCCAGCACGAGCTATCATGTGCAGATCAAGGGCAGCGACGCTTCGATCCCGGGTGATGAAATCAACATCGCCGGTGGCGTTTCCGCTGCGGGCGCAGTGAAAGCGACGATTACCAAAGGAACGAACAGGGTGCCGATTGCCGGGAGCCTCAACACGGAGGGCAGCGGCAGCGGCACCTGGGGCACGTCCGGCGGGCTGATCGAGTGTAGCGGCAGCTGGAGTGCCAGGCGGGCGGGATAGCGGAAGCTGCCCCGCCGCCCATAACTTCAGGGCTGGCGGGGCTCGGTGCCGTTCCTCACGGCGAAGCGGCCAAGTACGCAACACGGCCCGAGGTGCACAGTGGTCAAGGACGGTTATCGGAGACAGAACGGCTACGCTTGAGACGATCCCGGATCGGGAATGTCAGTCGGCAGTGCCGGTCGGTCCAGGCCGAGATTGGACGGACCGACACTCGTCATCGTTCTAGGGTCGAACCCAATCACTCGAGTGTGGTTAATGAGGGTGGCCGGATCGAGGAAGCTAACTGGGCCTGGGTCGATCCGCGCAAGCCGCTGCTTCAACCGCGAACACCCAGCAACGGGTCACAAACGTACCGATTGGGTTCAGACCCAAGGCGATCGCCATGCATCCGCAGGCCATGAAGCTGCTGGCCGAGGAGGGCACCACGCCTGGCGTGAGGCGCACGATGGTTATGACCGCCGTCATCATGGGCTTCCCGGTCCAAGGATGAGCGAGCCATCGGACACCCCCGACAAGGGCGCGGTTCATCGCGCGATGGCGCGCCTGGACGGGTTCGCCCGCGGGCTCGGGCTGGATGAGGCGACCACCCGTCAGATCGTCGAGGCGGTGGTTGCCGACATGCCGATGGCCGAGGATGATGAGCGTCTGGCTGAGGCCCGGCAGCGGATGATCATGGCGTTTGCGTAGGCTCATGACGTCCGAGATCCGACCCTCTCTCCGCCGTCTTCAGCTCGAAGCCCTTCGCGCCTGCGCCTTGTACCCGCTGAGCATGCGGCACGGGGCGCATCCAAGCGACATGCCGGTGCTTCGGGAGCTTGGGCTGGTCGAGGAGCGACAGGCGCGTGGGCAGGCCGGGCGGAAGCTACTTCGGCACGCGCCGCCAGGGTGGCCCACGAAGGTTGGCGGCGGGGGCCCGCGCCTTCGCTTCCCCCGCATCGTGCTCGCGGAGCCACCGATCTATGTCACTCTCCTCGGACTCGGCAGATGCGCCGGTCGGCAGTCCGCTCAGCCGATCCAAGGCGAAGTCGATGGCCTTCCGATCCCACCGAAGCGTGCCTGGGAGCGCGGGCGGCATCATGCCGATGCTGACCCACTGCCGAAAGCCGCCTGGGGTCAGCCCGCAATAGGCCGCCGCGTCCGCTATCGTCAGGCAGCGCGGTTCCAGTGTTACGGGCTCCTTTGGCTGTCTCGGTCGCTTCGTCATGCTCCCTTCCAGCGCGAGCTTCGTGTGCCGTAGCGGATCAGGCTCACAGCAGGATGAGCCGTTCCTGTTTTTTTGGCCGGCCGGCATCCACCCCCGCTTCCTCCGGGGCGGCTTCGACGATGATCGAGCCCGCTCGGAATACGACACGTACATCCGGGTACCCGGCGGCACGCATGGCCCGGATTGCCCGCGCGATGCCAGCCTGGGTCACCCGGTCGGGAGTGCGGGGCATCGCTTATCCCTTTACTCGGCGAGTTCGGCTGCTCGTACTGTCCATGTCAGATTTCGGCTTCGACAAGGCGCGGAGCCTAGCCTCAAGGGCGGCCGACGCAGCCTGATGCGCATCGCTGGGCAGGCCTTTCTTTGGCTTGGCGCGCAGGTCCGCGAGGACACGATAGGCGTTCGCCACAGCTGCCGCCTGTCGTTCGTCGCTGATCGGCTTAGTCGCAGTTGAGCGCACTGGCTGGCGGTTCCGCTCACGCCATTCCCTGATGAAGCGCAGGGTTGTGACGATGCGGCTGCCCAGCCGCTCATATTCGAGGTCGCCGCGGGCGGCCGCGTTCCGCAGGGCCAAGCCCGACATCACGCCGTCTGGGAAGGCCAGCCGAGCCGCCGTGCTCAGATGCAGCGGTGTGTCCTCAGTGATCTCGGATCGATCCGGCAGAGGGCGAGGCGGCTTCGGCACGATCAGGCTCCCCTCGTAGGATCTCCCGCGACATAGAGAGGGTAGGGGAGCCGCCTGCTTAATCGAACGCCGTGCGTAGATCAGGCCGCAGTTTGAACCTGGAGGGTGCGTAGGGAAGCACGCGGGCCAGCGGAGAGGTTGGGTCCCGCGAAATTGGGATAGGAAGAACGAGGTTTCGCAAAATCGTCACGGCAACGCCTTCTCCGACGCTGAACCTGAAGGGGTCACTCCAGAAATCCCGAGTATCCTCACTGTATTCCACGGTGGCGTCTCCCGTAAAAACCACTTGGCTGCTAATCGGAAACTCTTTCACGAATTTTTGGGGATTAAAAAATTGGTTTCTCATTAGGAGGCCACTTGGCATTAATGCAATTTGATAGCCGAATTTTCTGACTAGCCCGAGATATCCGGCACAGAACAGGGCAACGTGGTGCTGCGACGTAAACGGTCTGGTCCATAACCCAGGCTTGAATACATCCTTCAATAATGGATCAAAATACTTGCCTTTCCAACTGTTGCACCCGTTATTGTACATTATTTTCTGATTGATGAGCAGAGGCTTGCGGCACAGCAATGTCATACCGCTTCGCTCGTTCCGCGGAATGGCTGCACGGACCTCTTCGGGATCGTCGGCGACGGCCTGCCTTGGAATGATATGCTCAAGTGAAAAATCGTCATAGCGGAGCGGGCGAAAGCACACCGGGCACAAGATCTGCTCGTGACTTGTGAACCACGGCACCAGCGATTTCAGATCCCCATGCATCTTGTGCCAAAGGATCTCCTTCAGTGCCGGAATGTCGATGTCAGCCATCAAGTGCGACCGTACACATCAATAGCGGTCAACAAGTTGCTCAAGCTCTTTGAGCCAAGCTGAAATGTCTCGCGCCTCTTTCGGCAGCTTTTTATAGTCGTGTGCAGTCTCGTTACGACGTTCGTAATCTTCTTCGAGGGACGCCAGGGTAGCTTGGTCGGCGTGGAATATCACCTCTAACTTCTTTCTTAAAGAAAACGATTTGATGTTCTGCTTCACATATCGCCAGGCAGCGCCGTGAATAGTTTTTGCCTTAGCTTGTTCATCGACGCGCCTTTCAGCCTCCCGACGAGTAAGGTATTCGAATTGCCCCCAGCCCAATAGGTAGAAGGCCGTATCGACAGCCTCCTGCGCGGCTCGGATCTGTCGAGCATCGCTTCCTTGGGTCAGAAGCTGCTTCCTGAGCAAACCCTGGACACGGTCATAGGCCTGCTTCGTCTCGGTGAGCTTGCTCACGCCGGGACGGTCGCGCCGACTAGGCCATGGAAGGCAGCCTCATTCCAAGGCTGCGGCTCACGCCTCTCACCTCGAACAAGGAATATCCAGCGAGCCGGCTCCATAGCGGAGGAGGCATCGAAGAGGATCGCGCCTTTATCTTGTGTGATGACATCGATGCGGCCGTTCGAGCCAATGACCCATAGTCCAGCCGGCACGATGCTCATGACCGGTGTTTCGCCGCGGTTGAGATCGAGAATAGGCAGCTCGCGGTCCGGGACGGCAAACTTCTGCATCAACTCCTCGGACATGAGGATCGTGCGAGAGCGATCTGCGGTCAGGCCATCGCGTGCGGCCCAGGCTGCGGCTTCGGTGTAGATAGCCTCAATCCGGTGCTGCCAATCGTCCAAGCGCTCATCAACGTACGCCCGGTCGAAGACGCTACCGTCATCGTTGAATTCCCAAACGTAGAGTGGGTCGAGGTCGCTGGAGTGCGGGATGCCACCTTCCCAGCCGAGGATCGTCAGCTTCAGGCGCTCAACGTTGAAGTTCCAGACCTCGTGCCGCGGCCCTGGCTTTCGCGATAGCTCCCTGAGTTCGGCCCAATGCCTTTCCAGCTCTTCCGTTTTGAAATCTCGGACGCCTACCTTGACGTCGACCGTGAGGGCCGCCCCATTGGCAAAGGTGATCTGCAGGTCAGCCCATGGCACCCCCGTCGCGGGTGCATTTAGCACGTCAGCATCCTTGATCTGAATGCTGCCAATTAGGCGGTCAGGGGGGAAGTCGGTCTCATCCCCGACGCGCTCTGCGAAGCGAGTTTTGACGTCGCTTGGGCCGAGCAAAGCCTTTCCGTGTATCCGGATCTGAGATCCGAACACCACGTAGCGGTTGCCAACGTTGACGAGGATCTGGCGCTCGTAGGGGGTAGGGGGCGCCGGGTCCTGCCGAGCTTCTAAAGCAGTCAAGCTAAGATCCTGTTCGGTCAGGCCTTCACGATGGGCCGATGGAGCGGGAGCCGCAAGAGGAGGAGTGCCCGCAGTTCGGTCGGCAATGGCGATCGGTCCAAGCCCGAATTGGACAGACTGAGGTATCAGGCTGCGGCCATCGCGGACCGTTCGGGGATATAGCCGGCACGGATCTGAGCCATGGTCGGCGGCCAGCAGGTCGCCCACGCCTCAAATGCGCATTCTCGCCCGCCATAGGTCTGCCGGCAGAGAATGGCGATCTGTGCCCCTGAGAGCCGACCACGGGCCATGAGGGCGCTGGCGACAGCCTGGATCGCAGCGGATCCCAAGGGCGAGCGGACGAGCCCTCGCGTCCAAGCATCGACCTTCGCTTCAAGCTCGCTTCGGGCGGCCTTGTCCAACGACCATCCCTCCATGATCGCGCTGAACCGCTCCATGTCGGCGCCGCCGCCGCCCAACATGGCCGCGGTTGGATCTACGCGCTGGTAGTGCGCCTCGGCGTGAAAGCCGGCGTAGCAGTGGATCAGCTCAACATCGCGCCGATAAGTCCACCACCGCAATCCTGCCGCCTGTTGTTCAGGGCTGCCCGCTAGCGGCCAAGGGCGGAACGGCCATTCGTGGATTGGCTCCCCGCTGACCATGCCGTGGCACGTGAACAGGCCACCATCTCGCCCCCTCAGACGCTTGCCGGCGCGGATTTCCTCACCTGTCTGGACCACGGCGCGGTCGGTCCTGAAACCGAAAAACCAGCGCACGAAAGCGTGGCCGGCTTCGTGGTGACATGTAGCGCGACGGCGAGGCATCTACCGGTCCTTAGTGCTCGTCTCGTGTTCCATCGGCCCGGTGCTTGAAACGGACGCCTGCGCCACCGCCGTTCTCCGGTGTGAACTCAATCCCAGCATCCTGCAGGGCTCGCTCGATGCCCGCCAGGTTGTTGTGGCTGGGTACGCGCCGCCCCCTCTCGAAATCCCGGACCGTCGACAGCCCGAGGTGTGATGCTTCGGCCAACTGCTCTTGCGACCAGTCCAGCAGGGCGCGCGCGGCGCGAGACAAGGCAGGGGTAAGCATGGACGCAGAATAGCGCGTCATATTTTTTCGTCAATCGTGCTACAAAGGCGTTGACAGGCGACCGTCATATCTACAATCTGATTTTCAACGAAATCATATGACAAGACGCCTTGATGCCCTACCGCACCGTCTCCTGGAACACCCTCTCCCGCAGCCTTCACGACAGCCGGCCGGCTATCGCCCCCGGCCTGCTCTCGGCCAAGGCCCGCATCGACCTGACGGTGCGTCTGACCCGCCGGCCGCTGTTCGCCGCCGGCCAGTTCGACCG
Organism: Methylobacterium sp. J-072; assembly: GCF_022829425.1. Taxonomy (NCBI): domain Bacteria; kingdom Pseudomonadati; phylum Pseudomonadota; class Alphaproteobacteria; order Hyphomicrobiales; family Methylobacteriaceae; genus Methylobacterium; species Methylobacterium sp. J-072. The sequence goes on from NZ_JAKSYK010000139.1 coordinate 32,169, forward strand.
CGGCGCCATCATGTCGGCCGCTGCTTCCGCCGCCCGTGCCCATCAGGAGCGGTTCGGCTGCACCTGGGGCGAGGCGATGTCCGTCTGCCTCACCGCCGCGTGGCGCGCCGCCAAGATGGCCCGCCACATGGCCGCGCACTGAGGGGAGGGGCGCCATGCTGATCACCCGCACCTCGATGCTCACCGGCAAGGTCGCCACCCTCGACCTGCCCGTCACGGTCGAGCAGCTGGCTGAATACGAGACCGGCGCCTTCCTGCAGGACGTGTTCCGCCACCTCCCGCCGCCCCAGCGCGAGTTCATCAAGTCGGGGATCACCCCCGAGGAATGGCAGACCTTCGTCGCTGTGCCTGAGCCCGACGAGCCGCCCGACTAACGCGCGCCGCCTCGGCGCACCCCCCTTCCGATCCTCACCCCTGAGCCTGTCCCACGAGCCCATTGCGGAGCCCGAACGATGCTGCACGCCTTCCTCACCCCCGATCCGATCCATGCCGTCATCGAGCGCCACCGCGCCGCCTACGACGCATACCAGGTGGCGCCTGAGGGCCGCCCGAGCGTCATCGCCAATGACGAGTACGACGCCGCCAGCGAGGCGCTGGTTTCGACCGCCTGCTCGACCCGGTTCGGGGCCCTTGCCTTCTTGGCGCACCTCCGCTGGTGGCTGACCGAGGAGGCCGATTTCCAGGACGGCCACCAGCCCGCCTATGGCCTCGCTGAGGCCCGCGCTGCCGACCTGACCCTGTTTCTTGGCACGCCGCTGCCGCCGGCCGTGATCCCGAATGCCGTGCCGCTCGGGCATGCCGCGGCCGGTGTCGTGCGCCAGTTAGCCCACGGTCCCGCCTCGGAACACCACTGGCCCGAGGACCAGTTCTTCGCCCTGCACGACGAGGCGCTGCCTGGCGAGGATGAGCCCTGGCGGGTCGTGATGCCCGTTCGGCCCGACACCGCCCATGTTCGGGCCCCGCGCTTCCTCGACATCGCTGGCGAGCTGCTGGCCGCCGTCGCCATCATCGGCGGCGGGATCGTCCTGACCGGCTTCGCCTCCCTGCTCTGAACCCGACCCGCAACCGAGCGGGCCGGTCGCCCGCGTTCCTCATCCGAGGATCCCGCGATGTCCTTCCGTGCCTCCCTCAAGAACCTGATCCGCCGCGATCCTGCTACCCGCCTACGCGGTCGCGCTGACGATCTGCGGGTTTCTCTTGCCGGCCAGACCCGCCGGACCATCGTGGCCGGATCCGTAGCCGCTGCCGTGCCGCTGCCGGCGATGGCCGCCGCCCGCACCCATGAGCCCACCGAGTACGCCGATCACCGCGATCGGCTGCTCGCGGCTTACGCCGAGGACCGGGCCTGCCGCCCGATCGACGGTGAGGCGCAGATCAACTCCATCGAGGACGTGGCCTGCACCTTGGTCGAGCGCAGGTGCTGGGCGCTGGCTGAAGAGGTCGCGACCTTGCCGCCCCCGCGCACGCTCGATGGCCTCGGCGTGGTGGCCTTGGCAGCGACGATCCTATGGGAAGTGTCGCATAGCGAGGAGAGGCACGACGTAGCCGCCGTGAGCCTGATCCGGTCCGTTCTGGCGATGACCGGCACCGAACTGCCGCCCCGGTTCAGTGGCTTCGGCGACGAGCCGGACGTGAAGGAGCGCGACACCGCCCTCTACGACGCCGAGGGCTCACTGCCGGCCTGGGCTATCGCCGAGGCCAAGGCCGAATACGACTTCGACGACGCCTGACGCCGCCACCGCGCGGCGCATCGTCTGCCGCGCCTCCTTCCATCCCATAATCCCTGGAGGCCGCTCGTGCCCTCTCTCAAGCTGTCCAACCCGTTCCGCCGTGACGCTGATCGCCCGACGCTCAAGCAGCGCGCCGTAGATCTGAAGGCCAGTCTCAACCATCTCGGCACCGCCTCGCGGCCCGCATCTGAGGCTCCTCCTGCCCAGACCGAGGTTGGCGACGATACCGAGCTGCTACACCTGGGTCAGCAATTCGAGGCTGCCCGAGCCCGCGAGACCGCGGCCTGCGAAGCCTGCAATGCGGCTCAGCGGGAAGCGGACCGGCATATGCCGGAGCGCCCGGCCTGCCTGACCTACCGCGCCTCCGACGAACGCCTAAACGTCCATCAGTACTGGATGATGCCCGAGGCGCTGGAGGGGCGGAAGATCCGCGGTTCGGATGTTGCCCGGCTGCGGCGCATCATGCCGATGACGCACGAGGTGCTGCGTCCGATCTGCCAGGGCGAGCGCTCCCACATCGACCACCCCGGCCGTCGGTTTGACATCGTGCCTCATTCCGAGGCGCAGGTCCGCGCCGAGGAGATCGTGACCGCGTGGGATGCATGGCGATCTGAGCAGGCTCGTCTTCTCGATGAACTTGTCACGCCCGAACTTGAGGACGCCGCCGAGACCGCCGGCACGGTTGCTACTGGGCTCGCTGAACAGATTGCCCGCTTGCCGGCCCGTACCGTCGCTGGGTTCCGAGTGAAGCTCTTGGCGCTCGCAGCGTACCAGCCCAAGGTGCTGCTGTCCGCGTTGCCGGAAGAGCCGGATCCGGATCAGATCCTGTCGCATTCGCTCTGGCGCGATGTGCAGGGTGAAATGGCGCCGGTCGTTGGGGCCGTGGACTGGCAAAACCCACCGCCCGGGTTCATGGCCTCGCCCGCCATCAAGCCGTTCAGCTTCGCCCGGATCCCCGATGCCATCGGCCTCGAACTCGACCGCCTCCACGGCATCGCCGTCGCGGAATTCAAGCGCCGGGGCGGTCCCGAGAAGAGTGAGGCGGAGCAGGTCGCCCTACGCCGGGAACTGCATCTCGACGAACTCAACTATGTGCCGCCGCGCGAAGGCGGAACGACGGCTGGACCGGCGATCGATGGGTTGTCCGCCAAGATCCTAGCACTGTGGCCAGCTTGGGCGGCGCACACAGGCGATGATGGCACCGACGAGCAGACCGCAGCCTATGAGGCGATGCAGGAGCGCCGGTTCGCTCTGCTCCACGCTGCCGATGCTTTGCCTGTGACCGTCAACAACATCCTGCCAAAGGCGATCGCCCTGGCGTGGCTACACTACGTCAACGAATGGCGGCTCGGGCAGAAACGCGAAGACTACAGCACGGATGGGCGGCTTGCGATCGACATCCACATGGCGGCCCTAGCGCAGGGAGATCTGCCGAAGCGGGTCAACCAACGCCCCGAACTCGATCTCGTCGGCATGCTCGACCTCGCGTCCGCCTCGCTGGAGGACCTGCAGTCGCTGCACGATCTCTCAGACCGCGTCAGCAGTTTCGCCTACGCCTTGGTTTGGACGAGCCGGTGCCACACCCGCGGATGGGACGAGAGCAAGCACCCGGGCGACCAGTACAACGCCGCCGGCAAGCTGATGCAGTGGTTGGGCGACGCTCTGACCGATGTGGAGACTGCGGTCGATAAGGAGGCCGCCCGGCGGCTGCCCGACAACGCCTCCGACCGCGAGACCCGGCTGTCGATGCTGGCCGTGCAGACCATCGACAACGGCGACCCAGAGGCGATCGAGGCTTTCGCCCGCGAGCTGCTGGCCCACGCCGCCGCCGAGCGTGCGAGGGGCTGACCGGCCCCTTCCGTAGCCGTGCGTACCGCCCTGGCCGGATCCTGCCGGGCCTCCCCCTCATCGCGATCCGAGACCTGACATCATGGGCGACGTGCTCACCTTTACTCCGCGTCCGAAACCGGCCGCTCCAGATTTGGAGCCGCTGGCCGGGGCCGGGCTTCGCGCCAGCCTGGAGGAGGCGGCGCAGACCGCCCTCGACGCGGCGGACCGCATCATCGCCGTCCTCGACCGCATGGACGGCGATACCGACATTGAGGACGGCGCCGACGCCGAGCCGTCCCTGGCGGCGCCCGAGAACCACACCGGCAGCCAGATCACATGGCTGCGTGGCAACGATCAGGACCGCGAAGTTGAGACGGCTGAGACCGCGCTGCCGGAGGTGGCAGCTGAACCGGCAGCGAACTCGATCGTCTTACCTTGGCGGGGGCGTGGGAACGTCATCTCGGCTGCCGGCATATCGCTCCTCGACCTCGCGGGTGTGCGTTGACGCCGACAAGTTACGGCTCCAGCAGGGTCCACGATGGGTGGAATTTTGCCGGTCCGCTTCTAGAAATGAGAATGCATAGTCGGACGTCCAATGAAGGCGTCGTCTAGCCAGATTTCACTTGCTGTGCCGTGGATACGCTTCGCGACGCGCGATCTCATTACGATGGGAGGTCGGGGAACAGGGTGGAAGCCAGCTCTACCGCCATCTCCTTGAACAGTCGCACCGGCCGCGGCACGTATCGATGACCCAGATGGACCAGGGTCAGGTCGAAGGGACGGAAACGCCATCCGGGCATCGCCTCGACGAGGCGCCCGTCGTCGAGCAGGTCGGGCCGCACGATGGGCGGAAGGTCGCCGATCCCGGAGCCCGCCAGCAGGGCGGAGGCGAGACCGAGATAGTCGTTCATCGTGAAGGACGGCTGGAAGGTGACGGTCTCCTTGCGGTCACTGTCCTGGTGAGTGAAGGTCCAACGCCTATCAGGTTTTCCGAAGGAAAATGCCAGCAGCCGATGGTCGTACAGATCCTGTGGACTTAGGGGCGCAGGGTGCCCCGTGAGATAGGCCGGGCTCGCCACCAGTCGGTGGCGGTATGTGAGGATCTTGCGTGCGACGAGGTCCGAGTCCTGCTGGGGGCCGAACTGAAAGGCGACATCGATCCCCTCCGCAACCTGATCCACGTAGCGTTCGGTTACGAGAACCTGCACGAGCACGTTCGGATAGGCGGCCTGGAATGCGCCGACGAGCGGCGCGACGAGCGTGTCGGAGATGCTGGGCAGAGACGCGATGCGCAGGACGCCAGAGACATCGGTCATCCGGTTCGAGACGAGGCCCATCACCCCGTCACTGATCTCGATGCTGCGCCGCGCCTGCTCCAAAACTTCTGAGCCGAGATCGGTCAACCGCAAGCTACGCGTCGAGCGCTCCAAGAGACGTACGCCGAGTTGGCTCTCAAGCTCGGCGACGCGGCGGCTGACGGTCGAGGTCGGGATGCGTAGCTGACGCGCGGCCATCGCGAAGCTGTTGGCCTCCACGACCTTGGCGAAGATGAAAAGAGCGTTCAGATCGAGCATCATTGTCCCATATATGGGATAGGCCATCCCAAATTGAATGGGTTATGGCTCAATGAGAGATCGCATACTGATGAGGCACCGTAAACAGGTGCCGGAGTATCGTGAATGAAGGTTCGTCTTACCGCTGCCTGCGCCCTAGCTGTCCTTGCTCTCATCCCCACTCAGCCCAGCATAGCGCAAACGCACACCGGTTCATCGACGGCCCCGTCCTCCGAGACGAGCGACGAAGTCGCGATCCGCGCCGCACTGTCCTCGTATAACGCAGCTTTGAACGGTGGTCAGAGCGCCGCTGTGCTACCCCTCTACACGCCCGACGGCATCTTCATGGCGCCCTACACGTCCTCCTTCATCGGTCAGGACGCGGTTCGCAGGGCGTATGATGCCGTCTTCAAAGAACTGAAATTCGATGTGACATTCAATATTTCCGAGGTGGTCCAGATGGCCCCAACCTGGGCGTTCGTGCGGACCAACTCCGCCGGGAAGACGCTGCATCATTCCAGCGGCAAGACGACGTCCGAGGCGAACCAGGAACTCTTCATTTTCCAGAAGGGCGACGACGGTCGCTGGCGCATCGCCCGCTACAGCTTCTCGCCTACGAACCCGCCGAGCCAGTGACTCGCTCGATAGTCCAAAAAAATTCTGTGGCCAACTCTATTTTTCCTCGCAAGGATCAGCCCATGAACGCGGATGAACAGGCTATTGCCGAGGTGCTTAAGCGGTACGGAGAGGCCGCCAACCGCTCAGATGCTGACGCCGTGGCTGAACTCTATACCGACGACGGGGTGCTGATGGCACAGAACAGCCCGCCCCAGGTCGGTAAGACTGCGGTTCAGGCGGCCTATGCGGGCATGGCTGGGGCAATCAAGCTCGCCATCGCTTTCGAGATCGGCGAGATCCGGGTGCTAACGCCAGAATGGGCCTTCCTGCGCTCCACCTCGACCGGCACGATCCGCATCCTGGCCGCAGGCATCGACATCCCGGAAGCCAACCAGGAGCTGTTCGTCTTCAAGAAGGTCGACAGCGCCTGGAAGATCGCTCGCTACAGCTTCTCCACGACGCTGCCGGCGCAGGCGTGAGGCGCCCGCGATGACCCTATTCTTGCCGAAATGGATCGACGCGTCGGCGCGCGTACTGATGTCAGCCCTGTTCCTGCTGTCCGGCATCGGCAAGCTCACCGCCATCGCGGCCACGCAAGGCTACATGAGCGCCTACGGCGTCCCCGCCATGCTGGTCTGGCCAGCCGCCGCCTTCGAGATCTGCGCGGGGGTGTTACTCCTGCTGGGCCTTTGGACCCGGCCGCTCGGCGTGTGCCTGGCCGGGTGGTGCCTGCTGACGGCAGCCACCTTCCATACCGCCTTCGCCGATCAGAACCAGCTGATCAACTTCCTGAAGAACCTCACTATGGCTGGCGGCTTCCTGCTACTCGCCCGCGCCGGTGCAACCGGCCTCAGCCTCGACGCGCGCCGCGCCGTGAGTCGAACAGATGGGTGAGTGCATGTCGCTCATCTCCTGCCTGCGCAATCTATTCCTTAGTGCAGCGCTTGTCGGGGCCGCCCTCGTACCGGTCGACGCAGCGGATCAGACCACCAGCAGCTTCGCGTTCGCGTCCGATCCGATGGTCGCGGCCGGGCAGCGCGCGGCCTACGACGTGGTCCACCGCTATGAGACGCTCCTCAACGCGGGCGACACTGACGGCATCCTGGACCTGTTCGCCTCCGACGGCGTCGCGGAGTGGAACGACAAGCCCACCTTCGCAACGCGCCAGGAGAAGCGGGATGCCTACGCGGCCCTGTTCCGGGTCGCCCGGTTCACGACCGTGTTCGGCTACGCCGGCATCGACGTCCATGGCGAGACGGCCGTCGTGCGGACCTACCACCACAAGGACGCGACGGTCCTGGAGGGGGGCAAGCAGGTCGTCGATCTGAACCGCGAGGTGTTCGTGCTGCGCAGGATCGACGGCGCCTGGAAGATCACCCTGTACGTCTTCAACACCAACCCCGTGCAGGGTGAGGGCTGAGAGCATCCACGACGTTCCCGGCTCAGGAGGACGACCATGACGACGATGAGGGCGGCGGTGATCCGCGAGGCCGGCGGTCCGGACGTGCTGAAGGTCGAGGCGGTCCCGATGCCCGAGCCCCGCGCGGGCGAGGTGCTGATCCGGGTGCGCGCCTTCGGCCTGAACCGGTCGGAGCTGTTCACCCGCCGCGGTCAGTCACCGGGGGTCGCGTTCCCGCGCGTGCTCGGCATCGAGGCGGTCGGCACCATCGTGGCCGCGCCCGACGGCACGGTCGCTGAGGGCGACACGGTCGCAACCGCGATGGGCGGCATGGGTCGCAAGTTCGACGGCAGCTATGCCGAATATGTCCGCGTGCCGATCGGTCAGGTTCAGGTCCTGCGCACCGACCTGCCGTGGGAGGTCCTGGGTGCGTTACCCGAGATGCTGCAGACCGCCTGGGGCTCGCTGTTCACGGCCCTACGGCTCAAGGCGGGTGAGCGCCTGCTGATCCGGGGCGGCACCACCTCGGTCGGGCTTGCCGCGGCCGCCATCGCCAAAGCGCACGGCGTCCACGTCGCAACCACCTCGCGCCGCACCGACCGCGCGCAGATGCTCCGGGACAACGGCGCGGATCAGGTCTTCATCGACACGGGCACAATCGCCGCACAGGTATCGGAGATCTGCCCAGGGGGCGTCGACAAGGTGCTTGAACTGGTCGGAGCGACGACGCTGGAGGACTCGCTCCGCTGCGCCAAGCCGGGCGGCATCGTTTGCATGACGGGCATGGTCGGCGACCGGTGGTCTCTGCCGGACTTCAGTCCGATGGACGTGATCCCGAGCGGGGTGTGCCTCACGACCTACGACGGCGGCGTTACGGACTTCATGCGCACGCCGCTTCAGGAACTCGTCGAACAGGTCGCGACAGGCAGCCTGCGCGTGCAGGTGGGCCGCACCTTCAAGCTCGACGAGATTGCCGAGGCGCATCGCTTCATGGAGGAGAACCGAGCCGGCGGGAAGATCGTCGTGCTGCCCTGACGGCGCGCGACCCTCCCACACAGAAGAGTCGCACGGATCACCGGGCGCGAACTGCACCATCGAAGGGGGTGACACGACATGCGCACACCGGTCGAAACAGTCCTGGCCCTTCTGGGCGACGCCGCCAATCCGTCGACCGTCGCCGAGTTGGTGGCGCCCGACGCCACCTACGTGTCGTTGAACTACGACAATCCCGACCTGAAGCGGATCATGCCCTGGTGCGGATCGCATACTGGCGCGCAGTCCATCGTGGAGACGTTCGTGAACGTCAACCGGCATTGGGAGATCCTAGCCTTCGACGTGCAGGAGGCCTTAGGTTCCGATGAGCGGGTCGCCGTGTTCGTAAGCTGCACCTTTCGCTCGCGGGTGATGGACCGGACGCTAATCTCGCCCGTCGCGATCTTCGCCAGAGTCGTAGGCGGAAAGATTACCCAGATGCAGTTCATGGAGGACACGTTCGGGACCGCTTCCACCTTCCGAAGCGGCGGCGCCTGGACATTCAGGGCCGATCCGGACGGCGCAGAGGTGACGATCTGAGCAAATCCAGCATCATGGCTGCGCCTACGGATTTGTGCCCGAGCAGCACTCAGTCGGCTTGCGGGACCGCTTGGACGGTCTGGAGGTCGGCGCAATGCCGACGCCGCGGAGCTAGGTCGGATTGTCGATCTGTCTAGGTGCCCCTCACGAACGCCGCTCGCTCACCCAGTGTAGACCGTTCCAGGTGCCTTGTTACTCCCGGACGGGCTTCGGCTCCGGCTTAGCTGCTCGCGTCAGGCTCTGGATCTCTCGCGGCGGACGACCCGCCTTCTCGGCAATCTCGGCCTCCTGCTGCTCAATGAGGTCGCGGGCCGGCTGATCACCGTCCAAGCCGCCCAGGATTTCCATCGGCACGCGTCGGTTCGAGGCGCGGCTGCCGTCCTCGAAGACGACGTCGAACAGAACGGAGCCCCGCTCCTGCGGGAGCAACTTCACGCGTTTAGCCATGGCCGGGGCTGATACCCGGGCAGGGTCGGCGGCGCCAGAACAACGGACGTGGTTGACGGTATGAGCGCATGGGAGGAGGCTCCGTGCGGGGGCGGCTACGGAGTTAGCCACCATGAGCGACTTCGATCACATCCTGAACTGGAAGCTTCTCCGAGGCTCACACAAGTTTCCCGGTCCTGACGGCGGTACCTGCATTAACGAAGCAGCAGTCGTGGCGTGCGGCTTCCCCTATCAGCGTGTCGGTTCGGTCAAAGCGATGCCGGACTGCTTCTCGCGCCCGATCTGTGCGCTCGCGATGCAGCTCAACGACAATGCTACGGATACACAGCGTCAGCGCCTAATGCCATTCGTGACGCGGCTGGCCTGTGCAGACACAGCCGGAGTCGAGCGGCAGCGGGAGCGCTATATCGATGCGTACCTCAACAGCGACAATTTATTCTCACCCGCACCGTGTCCGTTCGACTTTCAGGACGGCCTTTCCGTTCTGGAAGGCGCGCTCGCCATCGGGCGGCAAGCCGACCCGCTCGGCGCGGTGAAGGTTGCAGGTCGGCTGGGTGCTGTCCGCGCTTCAGCCAAATCGGCGAAGAGGCACTCTGGCTCTTTGCCTGCGAAGGTGAAGGGATGGCTGGGCCTATCGCAGGCACTCGAAAGCGCTGAGTGAAAGCCTCGTTCGAGATAGCAAGAGCGATTGCCTGCGCCGGTCCGGCGCCGGCATAGCCGCACCCTCAACGTTGACTTAACCGTGCCGCCCGGCCGACATGCCATGTCCGGCTGGCGTGTTCTCAAAGACGAGAGGCCTGCCTTCAGCGTCGAGCAAAAGTGAGCCCGCTTACCTGCGCCTGGAGTTCCTTGGCGATGCGTTCGGCTTCCTCGA
>NZ_JAKSYK010000173.1:0-375 GCF_022829425.1 Methylobacterium sp. J-072
GGCTGTTTGCTCCCGGGTTGATCGAACCGATCGGCCTGGAGGAATGTCCATGTCGATCAAGACAATCGCTCTCGCTGCCGCGCTCTCTGTCGCGCTGGTCTGATCAGCAGTTGCGCAGACACCTGCTGGCGGTGGTACAGCCGAAGGCCACATGAACAACCCGGGCAGCGTGAATAGCTCCTCTCAGAAGCGGATGGGAGGCCAGACCGGCATGATGGGACGGCGCCACATGACCCGTCACCGGCGTCATCACATTCGCCGTTCCCGCATGTGATCTCGGACATGGCAGCCCCGCAGCTGTAAAACAGCGGGGCTGGTTTCAATCAAACGGTGCGGCCGGTCACCTGCACTGCTGTCCCGTCCGCGATCTGTGCC
>NZ_JAKSYK010000176.1:0-32431 GCF_022829425.1 Methylobacterium sp. J-072
CGTCCGCCCCCGCCCGTCTCGTCACCGCCCCGCGAGGCCGGGCCGGCCTCGACTCCTCCGCCACCGTGCGCGGTCGCCCCGGCTACGCCTTCGCCCTCACCCTGGTGTACGGCACCGGCGCCTTCGCCTACGGCTCGGGCAGCGCCGACCGCTCGTTCGGCGGCTACGCCGGCAACGCCAGCTTCCGCACCGGCTACCCCGTCGGCGGCGGCATCGAGTACGCCCTGCCCACCGACTCTTTCCTGAACTTCTTCCGCTCCTCGGCCGTCACGCTCAAGGTCGAAGGCCTGTACGTCAACATCGACCGCGACACCCGCAACCAGGGTGTCCTGCTCGTCAACGCCGCCAACCTCGCCCCGGCCTCTTCCAGCCCGATCGGTCGCCGCGACGACGAGTTCGCCGTCGTCCGCGCCGGCCTGAACTACAAGTTCGGCTCGTACTAGGACCTCAAGAAGACGCTTCCGGCCTCCGGGCCGGGAGCGGTTTCGTCTGGATGAGGCGGGCACGCGTCCGTCAGATCCGACAGGCCGACCGAGCGTTCGACCAAGCCCCAGCCGCATCCGCGTCTGGGGCTTTTCGTTTGCGGGAAGCACGATCTGCCGGGCGGCCGTGTCGGCATTGTCGAGCCGGCGCCGAGAGCGCGCACGGATGGTCATCCGCCGTAGGTTGATGCCCCTCCCCCACGGCCCGGCCCTCAGTGCCGGTAGCGTTCGGCCAGGGCCATCAGCGCCTGGGCGAGGTCCGTGAGGTTGGCCGAGGCCGCCTCGACCTCCCGGGTCCCGGCCGCCGTCTGCTGGCTGGCCTGGCGGATGTTCTGCAGCGCCCCCATCACCTGCTCGATCCCCAGCTGCTGCTGGTTGGTCGAGGCCACGATCTGCTGGAACGTCTGCACGTTCTCCTCCACCCGCGCCGTGATCTCCTCGATCGTCCGCTGCGTCGTGTCCGAGCGCGTCTTGCCCGAGGCCGCTCGCTTCACCGCCTCCTCGGTCAGCATCACCGAGGTGTTGATGCCCCGCTGGATCTCGCCCAGGATCCCCCGGACCTGGCCGGTGGCCGCTTTCGCTTGATCGGCGAGCAGCTTCATCTCGGAGGCCACCACCGCGAAGCTGCGCCCGCTCTCGCCGGCCGCCGCCGCCTCGATGGCGGCGTTGAGCGCGAGCAGATGCGTGCGCTCGGAGATGTCGTTGACGGTCTCGATGATGTCGCCGATCGTCTGGGTCTTCTCCGACAGGCTGACGATGTTGCCGGCGACCGCCTCGGCCTGCTCGCGGATCGCGTCCATGGCCTTGGCGGTGTCGGAGACCGCGCGCAGGCCCTGACGGGAGGTCTGGGCGGTGGCCTGGGCGGTGGCGATGACCTCGGTGGCGCGCTTGCCGATCTGGGCGCCGGAATGGGTGATCTCGTCCACCGTGGCGGCGGTCTCCTGCACGGCGGCGAATTGCTGCTCGACCGAGGCCGCCTGCTGCTGGGCGGAGGCGCGGATCTCGGCGGCGGCGGCGTTGAGATCGGCGGTGGCGGCGCGGTTGGTCCGGGCGAGGTCGGACAGGCCGTCGACCATGGCGTCGAGGGTGCGCCCCAGCCGGGCGATCTCGTCGCGCCCGCCCGAGCGCAGCCGGCCGGAGAGGTCGCCCGCGCCCACGCGCTCGACGAAACCCATCACGGCCCCGAGGGGCCGGACGATCAGGCGATTGATCGCGATCCCGATCCCGGCGCAGATCAGCAGCGTGAGCAGGGTGCCGCCCCACAGGGCGAGGCTCTCGTTGCGCTCGGCCCGGGCGACCCGCTGGTTCAGCGACGCCCGATTGGCCTCGGCCAAGCCCTCGATGGCGCCGAGCCGGTCGCGCAGGGTGTCGAACAGCTGCTTGCCCGTGCCGTCGGCCTCGATCCGCACCGCCTCGGGCCGGGTCGCCGGATCGGCGGCGCCCTGGATGGCCGCCTGGCCGATATCGGTCTGCCAGGAGCGCGCCGCCGTCACGGCATCGGCCAGGAGGCGCGACGACGCGGCATCGGTACCGACCAAGCCCCTGAGACGCTCGATCGCCGCGTCGAGGGCCGGCCGTCCCTGCCGGTAGGGTTCGAGGCTGCCGTCCCGGCCGGTGAGCAGGTAGCCGCGCAGGCCCGTCTCCTGGTTGAGCATGGCGTTGCGGAACGCGTCGAGGCCGCGGATCGTCTGGTTCGCGCGGTCGAGGGCGTCGTTCGCGTCCCGCAGCTGGCCGCGGGTGAGCAGGACCGCCCCGCTGCTGAGCACCGACACCAGCGCGATCACGCCGATGGCGCTGCCGAGGGTGCGGTTGAGACCCAGCGTGTTCGGCATCTTCGGCTTTTCCTGACCAGACTGGCGGACGGCCTCGATCGGCCGCGTCAGCCGATGGCGGCGTAAGCCCATAGCGCTCAAACCCCGCCGGTGCGAGCCGCAGGAGGCCGAAGGCGCCCGTCCCGCGGATCCGCCGTCCCCTGCCCTCGCAGCGGCGACGGGTTGCCGGGGCTGATCCCGCACGAGCCTGTGGACCTTCCGCCTCACACGCGGTAGAATGCGTGTGAGGTTGATGACCGGTTCGTAATAACGTTTCAGGACCCGGGGGCGGTACCCGGCGCCTCCACCAAAAGCATCCTGCCCCGGATATCGAACGGGGTCGCAGCGCGCGTAGTGCGCCGCCTGAGATCAGGGTGCTTCTGCTGGGGGCGAAGTTAGGTTCGACTGGACGGTAAAGGGATCGCGAGTTCTACCCTGTTTCGGCAGGATAAGATGCGACTTTCGGTAAGGACTCGACCGGTTCGGCGCAGGCAACCCCTGTTCCGGGCACCTGACCAAAACTCTAAATGCCAACGATAACGTTGTCATGGATGCCCGCCTCGCGGCGTAAGCATCTTGCGGCAGGGCAGCCGTAGAAACAGAACCCGGGGCTTCGGCCCCGGGGCCCACCTTTTCGGATAGGGCGAAGACGACAACACGCTCCGCGGCGATGCCCGGGGCGCTCGACGCATGTGTGCCGCCTGGGTGGCGCTACGGCGTTGTCGTGTCGGGATCCATTTGCCGTCGACCTGCCAGTGCTGAAAATCGGCGTCCGGTTCGACGATATGGCTGCTCGCACGAAGCGCCTCGACGGCTTCAACGATCGGATTGTGGCTCTCGGGCAACCCTTCGCCGGCGCGACCTCGCGGCGCTGCTCGATCTGGATTAGGTCGTGATCTTCAGGGGGGAGTAATGCGGCTCTGAGAGGCGCCGTCGGCCCGAAGCGGGCCGGCTAAGAGCACCTCACAAAACTCCCGATCACCGGGAGTTCTCCTCTGGCAGCGACGGCGCAGCGGGAGATTTGTGAGAGGCTCTAAGTCATTGAGAATGGTGGAGACGACAGGGATCGAACCTGTGACCTTTCCCATGTCAAGGGAATGCACTACCGCTGTGCTACGTCTCCGTTCCGAACTGCTCAGATTCATCGAACCTGAAACCGCCGAAATAGTTTAACCGGGTCAGCGACTTATTGGGAGGGCCGCTACCATGTCAAGGTAGGGCTCTCCCGCTGAGCTAAGCGCCCGGGCCGGTGCTGTGCGAGCACCGGTGGGCCGGGCCTATAGCCGGTGCTCGGCGGGGGCGCAAGCGGAAGGTTGGCGGTGGCGGTCGGTGGCCGGGAAGCCGCGATGGTGCACGCGGGGAAGAAAATGCGCTATGGGCCTGCCGGCCGGCATTCGGCCGGGCCGCCGAGGCGGTTCCGGCATTCCGCCGCCTCAAGCTTCGGGACATGCGCTACTTCATCGATCACGATCACGGCGACTCGATCCGCGGCTGGATCGTGCCGGACAATCCCCTCGCCATCAGCCGGGTGATGGTCTCCGTCGGCGGCCAGCGCGTGGCCGAGATTCCGGCCAGCGTCACCGACGAGGCGTTCAAGCGCAACGGCTGGCACGCCACCGGGCAATGCACCTTCGTGGTGACTCCGGCCGAGGTGCCGGGGCTGCCCGATATCGCGCGGCTCGAACTCTACGATGCCGACACCAACGTCCTGGTCTATCGTCGCATGCCCCCGGACGGGCTGGTGCGGCTGCGGACCATGCTGATCAACACCGGCATCGAGGCCGAGACCGTCCTCCAGGCGGCCCTCTTCCCGCATTTCCAGCACTGCTATTTCGGCATCCACAAGCTGCCGGACGAGATCCTGACCTGCGTCCTCACCGGGCCGGCCGCCCCCTCGGCCTTCCTGTCGGGGGCCGTGACGATCCCGCGCTATGAGAACTTCATGACGCCGGACCTGATGATCACCGCGATCCTGGTCCAGGACCCTTATACCGAGATGGCGACCCGCATGCTCTGGCTGAAAGCCCGCGCCGGCGATGCCCTCGATCCCACGCGGGGCTGGCGCCTCGGGGGCCTCGCCGAGGCCGCAGCGTTCTCGGACGACTACGATTTCACCGACGTGAAGAGCCTCAAGCGCTATTTCCGCATGCTGCCGGAGCCGGCCTACCGGCTGCTCTACAACCCGCTGACCCGCCAGCTCGGCACCCGCATGCCGGAGGACCGCCTGCATCCGGGCAATTCGATCGCCGCGATCGAGATCCTCGCCCGGGTCGGCATCGTCGGCCACAAGACCCGGTACCACGCCTTCGCGTCGACCCTGTTCGACCAGCTGGGCATCCGCGCCCCGGTGCCGGTGCCGCCGCCGGTTCCGGCCGAGACCCAGGCGCTGGCCGAGCGCCTGCGCACGGTCAAGGCGGTGGAGGAGATGCTGGTGTTCGACGTCGCCATGTCGGATGCCGTGAAGGACTCCATCGACAAGAGCTGGAGCTGATGGTGCGGCCGACCGAGACGGGGGCGCCCGAGACGCGCCTGCCGCCGGCGCACCTGACCGGGACCGGGCGCAAGCGGCGTCCGCTTCCGGCTCGGGCCGCGGCGGACGGGATGCGGATCGAACTCCCGGGGCTCGCCGGCCGCTGGCTCGAGATCACCCTGTCCAACGATCCGATGGAGGGGCTGGACGCGGTCCCGGTCATGGCGTTCGTCGGGCCGGAGGGGCGTCCGGGGCCGCTGCTGCCCCAGGAGGCTGCGGGCGGGGGCGCCTTCACGTGGATCGGCCGCCTCCCCGAGGGCGTCGCCGCGCTGCGCGTGGCCGATCCCGCCGGACGGGTCCCGGCCCGGCTGCGCCGCGTCACGGTGCGCCGCCTTGCCCGGCCGTTCCTCGTGCCGCGCGCCCTGCCGCGCGAGCCGGTGCTGGCCCTGCAGGCGCTGTACTGGCGGATCCTCGGCAAGAAGGTGCGGGCGCGCGGCCTTTTGGGCCGGGCGCTGGCCCATCGCCGGGTCTCCGGATACGAGGCCTGGATCCGCGCCCACGGCTACCGCCGGGCGGAGCGGGCCGGGATCGCCGCCGAGATCGCCGCCTGGGCCGATCCGCCGCTGGTCTCGGTCCTGATGCCGGTGCACGACCCCGATCCGAAGGTGCTCCAGGCCGCCCTCGCCTCCCTGCGGGCGCAGCTCTACCCGCATTGGGAGCTGTGCGTCGTCGACGACGCGTCGACCCGGCCCGCGATCCCGAAGATCCTCCAGCGTGCCGCCGAGGCCGACCCGCGCATCCGCGTGCTTGCCCGGTCCGAGAACGGCCACATCGCCCGGGCCACCAACGACGCGCTGGGCCTCGCCCGCGGCACCGTCTGCGCCTTCATGGACCACGACGACGTGCTCACCGAGGATGCCCTCTACGAGGTCGCCCGGGCGCTCCGCCTCGATCCGGACTTGGTGCTGATCTACTCCGACGAGGACAAGATCGATCGCCGCGGCCGCCGGTTCGACCCGCATTTCAAGCCGGGCTTCGACCGCGAGCTGCTCTACGCGCAGAACTACATCAACCACCTCACCGTGGTGCGCACCGACGCCCTGCGCGCCGTCGGCGGCCTTCGGCCGGGTTTCGAGGGCAGCCAGGACCACGACCTGCTGCTGCGCCTCACCGACGGGCTCGACCCGTCCCGGATCCGCCACATCCCGCGGGTGCTCTATCACTGGCGCGCCGCGCAGGGCTCCGGGACCTTCTCGGACCGGTCCCTGGCCCGGGCCGAGGCGGCGCGGCTGCGCGCCCTCGACGAGGTCGTGGCCCCCTGGGGCGGCCGGGCCGAGCGCGGCCCCTCGGGCTTCAACCGCCTGGTCCGGCCGCTGCCGGAGCCGCCGCCCCGGGTCTCGGCGATCATCCCGACCCGGGACCGGGCCGAGATCCTGTCGGTCACCCTCGACGGGCTGCTGGAGCGCACCGACTACCCCGATATCGAGGTGGTGATCGTCGACAACGACAGCCGGGAGCCCGAGACCGCGGCGCTGTTCGCCCGGTATCGCGGCGATCCGCGGGTGCGCATCGTGCCGGTGCCCGGGGCCTTCAACTTCTCGGACCTGTCGAACCGCGGCGCGGCCGCCGCCACCGGCCCGGTGCTCTTGTTCCTCAACAACGATGTCGAGGTGCTGGAGCCCGGCTGGCTCGGGGAGCTGGTCCGGCAGGCGGTGCGGCCGGAGATCGGCGCCGTCGGGGCGAAGCTGCTCTACCCGGACCGGACGATCCAGCACGGCGGCATCGTGCTGGGGATCGGAGGCGTCGCCGGCCACAGCCATCTCGGCGTGCCGGACGAGGATCCCGGCTACTTCTGCCGCATGGTCATCGCCCACGAGGTCTCGGCGGTCACGGGGGCCTGTCTCGCCATGCGCGCCGACGTGTTCGAGGCGGTCGGCGGTTTCGACGCCGAGGCCCTGAAGGTTGCGTTCAACGACGTGGATCTGTGCCTGAAGATCCGCCGGGCCGGCTACCGCATCGTCTGGACGCCGTTCGCGAAATTGATTCACCACGAGTCCAAGAGCCGCGGGGCCGAGGACACGCCGGAGAAGCGCAAGCGCTTCGAGGGCGAGGTGCTCACCATGCTCGATCGCTGGGGCTCGGAACTGCGGGCCGACCCCTACTACAACATCAACCTGTCACGGAACTCGGCGCATTACCGGGTCTAGGACGGCGCGCCTGCCCGGCCCGGCGGGCCGGACTTCATCCCTATCGGGGCGCTGCCCTCCTCGGGATGCCATGCATGCGTCAGTGGGTGAACTTGCGTCGGATGCCGGTTGCGATACCTCTGGACATGCCGCATGAGGCGGTTCCGGCCATGGCGCCCGAACGGGCGCGCGGTGAGGGCGGCTGTCAACAATGAGTGCGAACACCCCAATGGCCTCGGCCACGACCCTGGAGCGTGATGCTCAGCAGGCAATGGGGGACCACAAGGTCCACCCGAACGAGATCGCCATCGGCGTGGTCATCGGCCGCGCATCCGAATACTTCGACTTCTTCGTGTTCGGCATCGCCTGCGTGCTGGTCTTCCCGAAGGTGTTCTTTCCGTTCGTCGATCCGCTGACCGGGACACTGTACGCCTTCTCGATCTTCGCCCTCGCCTTCATCGCCCGGCCGATCGGCTCGGTGATCTTCATGGCGATCGACCGCCGGCACGGGCGCAGCGTCAAGCTGACCATCGCCTTGTTCCTGCTCGGCGGCGCCACCGCGGCGGTGAGCTTCCTGCCGCGCTACGACAGCATCGGGATCTCGTCCGTCTACATCCTGGCGGTGCTGCGGATCCTGCAGGGCCTGGCGCTCGGCGGCGCCTGGGACGGGATGGCCTCCCTGCTCGCCATGAACGCGCCCCGGGAGCGCCGCGGCTGGTACGCGATGATCCCGCAGCTCGGCGCGCCGCTCGGCTTCATGGTGGCGAGCGCCCTGTTCGCGTTCTTCCTGGTCAATCTCGACGACGCCGACTTCATCGACTGGGGCTGGCGCTTCCCGTTCTACTGCGCCTTCACCATCAACGTCGTCGCCCTGTTCGCCCGGCTGCGCCTCGTCGCCACCGACGAGTTCGCCCGGATGATGGACCTCGATCGGCTGCGGCCGGTCCCGGCGCTGGACCTGTTCCGGCACCATGCCGGCGACGTGATCCGCGGCGCCTTCGTGCCGCTGGCCGGCTTCGCGCTGTTCCACCTCGTGACGATCTTCCCGATCGCCTGGCTTGCGCTCAACAACACGAGCAGCCGCTCGCCCGGCGAGTTCCTGATCGTGCAGTTCTCGGGGGCGATCGTCTGCGCCGGCGCGATCGCGGCCTCCGGGCTGATCGCCGACCAGATCGGCCGCCGCAACTGCCTGATCATGAGCGCCTCGCTGATCGGCTTCTTCGCGGTCGGCAGCATCATCGCGCCGCTCCTGTTCGGCGAGAGCGCGATCGGCCAGACGATCTACGTGACGATCGGCTTCATGCTGCTCGGCCTCGCCTACGGCCAGACCGCCGGCGCGGTGACCGCCCGGCTCGGCAATCACTACCGCTACACCGGCGCCGCGCTGACCTCCGACTTCGCCTGGCTGGTCGGCGCCGGCTTCGCCCCGCTGGTGGCGCTGTTCCTGTCGCAGCGCTATGGCCTGGCCATGGTCGGTGTCTACCTTCTATCCGGCGCGGTCTGCACCCTCGCGGCGCTGTTCCTCGACCGTTCGGAAATGCGCCAGATGTAGTCGGCAGCCGCGCGGCTCAAGCCGCGCGGCCACCTTCCAGAATCTGCCAGGAGCGCCGCCTCGCGCGGCACGGCAGGGACGCCGCGGATGCGGCTTGGGATAAAGAGACGAGTGCTGTGACCTCTTCGACCCCTCTCCCGGACAGGATCGCGCCCGCCAAGAGCCGGGGCGGCCCTGCGCGGCGCTTCCTGCCGCTCCTCGCCCTGCTGCCGGTCCTGGCGCTGCAGGGCGGCTGCAACCTCGTGGTGATGAGCCCGGCCGGCTACGTCGCCGAGCAGCAGCGCAACCTCGTGCTCGCCGCCACCGGGCTGATGCTCCTGATCATCATCCCGGTGATCTTCTTCACCCTGTTCTTCGCCTGGCGCTACCGCGCGACCAACGAGGACGCGGTCTACGATCCCGAGTGGCACCACTCGACGCAGCTCGAGGTGCTCATCTGGACGGCGCCCCTGATGATCATCATCGCGCTGGGCGCGCTGACGTGGATCGGCACGCACACCCTCGATCCGTTCCGGCCCCTGAGCAAGATCGACGCGAAGCGCGACGTCCCGGCCGGCATGGAGCCGCTTCAGGTCGAGGTGGTCGCCATGGATTGGAAGTGGCTGTTCCTCTACCCGCAATACGGGATCGCCACGGTCAACGAGCTCGCCGCCCCGGTGGACCGGCCGATCCAGTTCAAGATCACCGCCACCGACGTGATGAACACGTTCTACATCCCGACGCTCGCCGGCATGGTCTACGCGATGCCGGGCATGCAGACCCAGCTCCACGCGGTGATCAACCGCGAGGGCGCCTATGAAGGCCGCTCGGCGCATTACAGCGGCGCCGGCTTCTCGAACATGTTCTTCAAGTTCAACGGCCTGACCAACGAAGCCTTCGACCAGTGGGTCGCCAAGACCAAGGCGCAGGGCGGCGCGCTGACCCAGGAGGCCTATCTCGATCTGGAGAAGCCGAGCGAGTCCGAGCCGTCCCGCTTCTACAAGTCCTACCCGAAGGGCCTGTACGACCGGATCATCGGCATGTGCCCCCGGCCGGAGCAGATGTGCGTCGGCGAGATGGTGAAGATCGACGCAAGGGGCGGTGCCTCCGGGGCGGAGGCCGAGGCCAACTACGATCGGTTGCAGTACGACAACCGCATGGCCGATCGCGGCAACGAGGCCCCGGGCGCGACCGGGCCGGCATCCGGGACCGGCCCGCACGGGCAGACGCAGCCGCAGGGCATGAAGCCCAGGCCCGACATGGGCAATCCGGACTCGCGCAATCAGGGCGAGTCCGCGCTGCCGGGGCAGGAGAAGGCGCCCGAGGTCAAGGCGCCGGACAGCCAGGGCCAGAGCGAGGGCGGGCAGATCGCGCCCAAGCAGCTCAACCAGTAAGAATGCTCGCTTGAACGCGAGCCCCACACCGTAAACCGGCGGTCGCCGTCGAACCCATTGAACGGGCCGATCCCATGTTCGCAAACCTGGACCTACAACAGTTGATCCTCGGCCGATTTACGATCGAGCAGATCCCGTATCACGAGCCGATTCTGCAGGCGACCTTCGCCGGCGTGGCCGTGGTCGGCCTCGCCGTCCTCGGCGTGATCACCTACTTCCGCTTCTGGGGGCCGCTGTGGCGTGACTGGGTCACGTCCATCGACCACAAGAAGATCGGTATCATGTACTGTATCTTCGCCCTGATCATGCTGCTGCGCGGCTTCGCCGACGCGTTGCTGATGCGCTCGCAGCAGGCGGTGGCGTTCGGTTCGGAGCAGGGCTTCCTGCCGCCGCACCACTACGACCAGATCTTCACCGCCCACGGCATGATCATGATCTTCTTCGTGGCAATGCCGTTCGTCACGGGGCTCATGAACTTCGCGGTGCCGCTGCAGATCGGCGCCCGCGACGTGGCCTTCCCGTTCCTGAACAATTTCAGCTTCTGGATGACGGTGGCCGGCGGCATCCTCGTGATGGTCTCGCTGTTCGTCGGCGAGTTCTCCCGCGCCACTTGGCTCGCCTACCCGCCGCTCTCGGGGGCCGCCATGAGCCCCGGCGTCGGCGTCGACTATTACATCTGGGCGCTGCAGATCGCCGGCATCGGGACGCTGCTGTCGGGCATCAACCTGATCGCGACCATCGTGAAGATGCGCGCGCCGGGCATGACCATGATGAAGCTGCCGATCTTCGTCTGGTCGTCGCTCTGCACCAACATCCTGATCGTGGCCGCCTTCCCGATCCTCACGGCCGTTCTCGCGATGCTGTCGCTCGACCGCTACGTCGGCACGCACTTCTTCACGAACGACCTCGGCGGCAACGCCATGCTGTACTTCAACCTGATCTGGATCTGGGGTCACCCGGAGGTCTACATCCTGATCCTGCCGGCCTTCGGGGTGTTCTCCGAGATCACCTCGACCTTCTGCGGCAAGCGGTTGTTCGGCTACACCTCGATGGTCTACGCGCTGGTGGTAATCACCATCCTCGCCTACCTGGTGTGGTTGCACCACTTCTTCACCATGGGCTCGGGCGCCGACGTGAACTCGTTCTTCGGGATCACGACGATGATCATCTCGATCCCGACTGGGGCGAAGATCTTCAACTGGATGTTCACGATGTACCGCGGCCGGATCCGGTTCGAGGTGCCGATGATGTGGGTGGTGGCGTTCATCGTCACCTTCGTGATCGGCGGCATGACCGGCGTCCTGCTGGCGGTGCCCCCGGCCGACTTCGTGCTCCACAATTCGCTGTTCCTGATCGCGCACTTCCACAACGTGATCATCGGCGGCGTGCTGTTCGGCATGTTCGCCGGCGTGACCTTCTGGTTCCCCAAGGCCTTCGGGTTCAAGCTCGACGAGTTCTGGGGGAAGATGGCCCTCGTGTTCTGGGTGAGCGGGTTCTACGTCGCCTTCATGCCGCTCTACGTGCTCGGCCTGATGGGCGTGACCCGGCGCATGCAGCACTTCGACGACCCGTCGCTGCAGATCTGGTTCGTCATCGCGGCCTGCGGCGCCGGGCTCATCGCCTTGGGTATCGCCTCGCAGATCGTGATGTTCGTGGTCTCGATCCGCAACCGCGAGAAGCTGCGCGACCTGACCGGCGACCCGTGGGGCGGCCGGACCCTGGAATGGTCCACCTCCTCGCCGCCGCCGGACTACAACTTCGCCTTCACCCCGGTGGTCCACGATTCGGACGCGTGGTGGGACATGAAGAACCGCGGCTTCGCCCGGCCGATGACCGGCTACAAGCCGATCCACATGCCCAAGAACACCGCCTCCGGCGCCATCCTTGCGGCTCTGAACTTCACCTTCGGCCTGGCCATGGTCTGGTACGTCTGGTGGCTGGCGGCGCTCAGCTTCGTGGCGATCTTCGTCGTCGCGATCCTTCACACCTTCAACTACAACCGCGATTTCTACATTCCTGCCGACACGGTCAGTCGGACGGAAGGTCAGCGGTCGCGCGAACTGGAAATGGCGTGATTCGATGATGCACGGGGAGACTGCACCCCCCGGCGCCGCGGCGCCGGTCTTCTACCAGACCGACGAGGAGGGCCATCATTCCGAGGGCTCGACGATGCTCGGGTTCTGGCTCTACCTGATGAGCGACTGCCTCATCTTCGCGACCCTGTTCGCGACCTACGGGGTGCTCGGCCGCAGCTACGCGGCCGGGCCGACCCCCAAGGACCTGTTCGACCTGCCGGGCATCGCGGTGAACACCGCGATGCTGCTGTTCTCGTCCATCACCTACGGCTTCGCCATGCTGGAGATGGACCGGAATCGGATCAAGCAGACGCAGATCTGGCTGGCGATCACCGGCCTGTTCGGCGTGGCCTTCGTGTCCCTGGAGATCCGGGAATTCGTCCACCTGTTCCATGAGGGCGCCCCGCCCTGGCGCAGCGCCTTCCTGTCGTCGTTCTACACCCTGGTGGCGACCCACGGCCTGCACGTCTCGGTCGGCATCCTCTGGCTGGTCGTGCTGCTGGTGCAACTGCGCAAGCACGGCCTGATCGTCGAGAACAAGCGCCGGCTGATGTGCCTGTCGATGTTCTGGCACTTCCTCGATTTGATCTGGATCGGGGTGTTCACCGTCGTCTACCTGATGGGAGTGCTCGAATGAGCGCCGACGCGCACCACCTGACCGGGCACGGCCAGGATACCCACGACGCGCACGCCCACAGCGAGGGCGGGCACGGCTCCTTCGGCAGCTACATCACCGGCTTCGTCCTGTCGGTGATCCTGACGGTGATCCCATTCTGGCTGGTGATGGGCAACGTGCTCGACAACAGCCTCGTCACCACCCTGGTGATCCTGGCGCTCGGCGGCGTGCAGATGGTCGTGCACGTCATCTACTTCCTGCACATGAACACGAAGTCGGAGGGCGGCTGGACCTTCCTGGCGCTGATCTTCACCATCATGGTGGTGGTGATCATGCTCTCGGGCTCGGTGTGGGTGATGTACCACCTCAACCACAACATGATGCCGATGGATGCCCACGACGTCATGAACAACGCCCGCTGAGCGCGCGTTCGGCGATGACGACATCGGGGTCGGGAGGGGGGGCTGAGCCGGGCTCGACCCCCTCCCCGGCCCCGATGTCGTTGCTGCGGCGGATCGTGTTCGGCGTCGCCGTTGGCTTCGTGTTCGTCGTCCTGTTGGGTCTCGGGACTTGGCAAGTCCAGCGCAGGACCTGGAAGCTCGACCTGATCGCCCGGGTCGATGCAAAGGTCCACGCCCCAGCCGTGCCCGCCCCCGGCCCCGCCGAATGGCCGCGCATCGGCCCCGACGACGCCTACCGGCACGTCTGGCTGTCCGGCACCTTCCTCCATGACCGCGAGACCCTGGTCCAGGCCGTCACCGAGCGCGGCGGCGGCTTCTGGGTGCTGACGCCCCTGCGCCGTCCCGACGGCAGCCTCGCGCTGGTCAATCGCGGCTTCGTGCCGGGCGCGAACCGCGATCCTGCCACCCGTCAGGCCGGGCAGGTGGCGGGCGAGACGCGGGTGATCGGCCTCCTGCGGCTGACCGAGCCCGGCGGGGCGTTCCTGCGGGCCAACGACCCGAAGGACGGGCGCTGGTACTCCCGCGACGTGGCCGCCATCGCGTCGGCTCACGGCCTCACCAATATTGCCCCCTACTTCGTCGATGCCGACGCGACGCCCAATCCCGGCGGCCTGCCGGTGGGCGGGCTCACGGTGATCGCCTTCCCGAACAGCCACCTGGTCTACGCGCTGACCTGGTACGGGATGGCGCTGATGCTCGCCGGCGCGGTGATCTACATCCTGCGCGGTCGCCGGGCTCATAGACCTGCGGGGGAGTAGCCCGGTTTCCGGGGGCGTCTATAATGAGGTGACAAACGCCATAACGAGTCACCGCCATGACCACCCGCATCCCGAACTTCGCCGAGATTCCTTTGGTCGGCGATCCGCTTGCGGTGGCATCGCCGGCCTTGCCCGAGCCCTGGATGACCCCGGAGGGCATTCCGGTTAAGGGTCGGTACGGCCCGGAGGATCGCGAGGGCATCGAGTTCCTCAACACCTATCCCGGCATCGCGCCGTTCCTGCGCGGCCCCTACCCGACCATGTACGTCACCCAACCCTGGACGATCCGGCAATATGCCGGCTTCTCCACGGCCGAGGATTCGAACGCGTTCTACCGGCGCAACCTCGCCGCCGGCCAGAAGGGCCTATCGGTGGCCTTCGATCTCGCCACCCACCGGGGCTACGATTCCGACCACCCGCGGGTCTCGGGCGATGTCGGCATGGCCGGCGTGGCGATCGACTCGATCTACGACATGCGGACGCTGTTCTCCGGCATTCCGCTGGACGAAATGACGGTGTCGATGACGATGAACGGCGCGGTGCTGCCGATCCTCGCCCTCTACATCGTCGCCGCCGAAGAACAGGGCGTGTCGCCGCAAAAGCTCGCCGGCACGATCCAGAACGATATTCTCAAGGAATTCATGGTCCGCAACACCTACATCTATCCCCCCAAGGGATCGATGCGGATTATTTCAGACATTTTCGCCTATACATCCAAACATATGCCGAAATTCAATTCGATCTCGATTTCCGGCTACCACATGCAGGAGGCCGGGGCGACGAACGACCTAGAGCTCGCCTACACGCTGGCGGACGGCGTCGAGTACATCAAGGCCGGGCTGGCGGCGGGGCTGACCATCGACCAGTTCGCCCCGCGCCTGTCGTTCTTCTGGGCGATCTCGACCAACTTCTTCATGGAGATCGCCAAGATGCGGGCCGCGCGCCTGATCTGGGCCAAGCTGGTGAAGGGGTTCGATCCGAAATCTGACAAATCCCTGGCGCTGCGCACCCATTCGCAGACGTCGGGCTGGTCGCTCACCGCCCAGGACGTGTTCAACAACGTCACCCGCACCAACATCGAGGCGATGGCGGCCACCCAGGGCGGCACGCAGTCGCTGCACACCAACGCGCTGGACGAGGCGCTGGCCCTGCCTACCGACTTCTCCGCCCGGATCGCCCGCAACACCCAGCTGTTCCTGCAGCAGGAGAGCGGCACCAGCCGGATCGTCGACCCGTGGGGCGGCTCCTACTACGTTGAAAAACTCACCGCCGACATCGCGGCGCGGGCCTGGGAGCATATCCGCGAGGTCGACCAGCTCGGCGGCATGGCCAAGGCGATCGAGGCCGGCATCCCCAAGCTGCGGATCGAGGAGGCCGCCGCCCGGGCCCAGGCCCGGATCGATTCCGGCCGCCAGACCATCGTGGGCATCAACAAGTTCAAGTCCGACGACGACATGGCCATCGACCTCCTGCGGGTCGACAACGGCAATGTCCGCCGCCTGCAGATCGACAAGCTCAAGCGCCTGCGCTCCGAGCGCGACGAGGCCGTGGTCACGGCCCGTCTCGAGGCGCTGACCAAGGCCGCCGACACGAACGAGAACCTGCTGGCGCTGGCGGTCGATGCGGCCCGGGCCAAGGCCACCGTGGGCGAGATTTCCGAGGCCCTGGAGAAGGCCTGGGGCCGGCACCGCGCCGAGATCCGGTCGATCTCCGGCGTCTACAAGCGCGAGGTTGGGGGCATGTCGCCAGTGGTCGAGGAAGTCCGGGCGCTGGTCGAGGCGTTCGAGGAGAACGATGGCCGCCGGCCGCGCATCCTGGTCGCCAAGATGGGCCAGGACGGGCACGACCGCGGCCAGAAGGTCATCGCCTCGGCCTTCGCCGATCTCGGCTTCGACGTGGATATCGGGCCGCTCTTCGCCACCCCGGCCGAGGCCGCCCGGCAGGCGGTGGAGAACGACGTGCACATCGTCGGCGTCTCTTCGCTCGCCGCCGGCCACCTCACCCTGGTGCCGGAGCTGAAGGCGGCGCTCACCGAGCAGGGCCGCGACGACGTGATGATCGCCATCGGCGGCGTGATCCCGCCGGGCGACTACGACGCCCTGGTGGCGGCCGGCGCCTCGGCGATCTTCCCGCCCGGCACGGTGATCGCCGAAGCCGCGGTCAAGCTGATCCGCGCGCTGAACGAGCGGCTGGGCTACGCGGCGCGGCAGGCGGCGGAGTAGAAGTCACACCGCGCCGGGGCGATCCGGTTCAGGATCGACGGTTCTCCGGATCTCCTCCCTCATCCTGAGGTGCCGAGCGATCGAAGATCGTTCGGCCTCGAAGGAGCCCTCCAGAGGTCTTGGCGATCCCTGGAGGGCTCCTTCGAGGCTTCCGCTGCGCGAAAGCACCTCAGGATGAGGTCGAGGGTTGGAAAGAGCAAAAGCGGTTTGCGATCGATCAATCGAAGACCAAGCCGATCTCGGCGAGGTATGGCCCTGACGGGGCAACAGTACAGGTTCGGTGAGAGGAAGCGCTGCGCTTGAACGAGCGGAGCCGTCCGCCATCTCTCTAGCTTAAGAGGGAGTCGGTCATGGTCGATTTCAGCGCGCGCGTGATTCTGATCACCGGGGCGGCACGCGGGCTCGGCCTAGCCTATGCGCTACCTCGGCGCATTGGGCGCGACGATCCTGCTTCAGGATGCCGGTGCGGATAGCAACGGGCACGGCGAAGACCATCGGGTGGTCGAGGCGGCAGCCGGCAGCTCGCGCGCGGACGGTCTCGATGCCGTCGCTCTGGCCGGCTCCATTGCGTCACGCGAGGCATGCCGCGCTCTGATCGAGGAGGCCCTCACCGTCCGCGGACGCCTCGATGCGGTGATCCATAACGCGGGTTGGGTCGCCTACGAGACAATCGAGGCGATCCGCGAAGACGCGTTCGACCGGATGATGGATATCGCCGCGAAGGCTCCGCTCTGGTTGGCGCAGGCCGCTTGGCCCGCGATGAAGGAAGCGGGCTACGGGCGCATCCTGCTGACGACCTCCGATCGGGCGCTGTTTCCGCAATACGTCCAGCCGGGCCTTGCCGCCTATGCCGCGGCCAAGATGGCGGCCGTCGGCATCGTTAATGTCCTGGCGAGGGAAGGCGCGGCGGACGGGATCGTCGTCAATGGCATCTCGCCCGTTGCCAAGACCCGCATGTGGGGCGTTGAGAGCGAGCCCGACGAGTTGCGCCCGTCCGATGTCGCCCCCGGTGCCGCGTTCCTGGTTTCCGAGGCCTGCACCGAGGGGGGCTGGATCCTTCGGGCCAGCAACGGACAGTTCCATGCCACCCGGGCGTCCGAGGCGCTGGGCGTCAGCTATCCACGCGATCTCTCCGCCGTTCGGGCGGTCAGCGTGGACGAGATCGCGGCGCAATGGTCGCGGATCGCGGTGCCGTCCGTGGAACCGCGGCCATGATGGTGGCCTGATAAGCCACGCGGCGCTCCCTGCCCCGCGCACGAAGAACCGGTTTCGTCGCCCGATCCGTTCAAACCGCTGTGACAAAGCCGCCGCGATTGTGCGCCGCACGGGTGACGCCGGGCCCCCGGGCGGGCATTGAGGCGGCAGATTCAGGGAGACGCCCGTCCATGACGACTCCGACAACCGTCGCGACCACGCCCTTCCCCGACCAGAAGCCGGGGACCTCCGGGCTGCGCAAGAAGGTGCCGGTGTTCCGGCAGCCGAACTACGTCGAGAACTTCGTCCAGGCGATCTTCGACACCCTGCCCGACAAGGCGGGCGCCACCCTGGTGCTCGGCGGCGACGGGCGGTTCCTCAACCGCGAGGTGGTGCAGAAGACCCTCCGGCTCGCCGCCGGCAACGGGTTCAGTCGGGTGCTGGTCGGGCGCGGCGGCCTGCTCTCGACCCCGGCGGCCTCCTGTGTGATCCGCAAATCGAAGGCGATCGGCGGCATCATCCTGTCGGCGAGCCACAATCCGGGCGGCCCGGACGGGGATTTCGGCATCAAGTTCAACGCCGCCAACGGCGGCCCGGCGCCCGAGACCGTTACCGACGCGATCTTCGAGCGGGCCAAGGCGCTCACCCGCTACAGCCTGGTCGAGGCGCCGGATCTCGACCTCGACACCCTGGGCGAGACCCGGCTCGGCGCCATGACGGTCGCGGTCATCGACCCG
This sequence comes from Methylobacterium sp. J-072, assembly GCF_022829425.1. Classification (NCBI taxonomy): domain Bacteria; kingdom Pseudomonadati; phylum Pseudomonadota; class Alphaproteobacteria; order Hyphomicrobiales; family Methylobacteriaceae; genus Methylobacterium; species Methylobacterium sp. J-072. Next base: position 17,938 of record NZ_JAKSYK010000176.1, read on the forward strand.
GTGGCCGACTACGCCGAATTGATGCGCACGCTGATCGATTTCGACGCCGTGTCGCGCTTGTTCGCCTCGGGCTTCCGCATGCGCTTCGACGCGATGAGCGCGGTGACCGGCCCCTACGCGGTCGCCATCCTGGAGGGCATGCTCGGCGCGCCCCAGGGCACGGTGGTCAACGCGATTCCGAAAGAAGATTTCGGCGGCCACCACCCGGATCCGAACCCGGTCCATTGCCACGACCTGTTCGACCTGATGCAGGGGCCGGACGCCCCCGACTTCGGGGCGGCGTCGGACGGCGACGGCGACCGCAACATGATCGTGGCCCCGGGCCTGTTCGTGACGCCGAGCGACAGCCTCGCCCTGCTCGCCGCCCATGCCCACCGGGCGCCGGGCTATGCGGGCGGGCTGGCCGGCATCGCCCGGTCGATGCCCACGAGCCGCGCCGCCGACCGGGTCGCGGCGGCTTTGGGCATCCAAGCCTACGAGACGCCCACCGGCTGGAAGTTTTTCGGCAATCTCCTGGATGCCGGACTGATCACCCTGTGCGGCGAGGAGAGCGCCGGCACCGGCTCGAACCACGTGCGCGAGAAGGACGGGCTCTGGGCGGTGCTGCTCTGGCTCAACATCCTGGCGGCCACGGGTGAGCGCGCCGACACTTTGGTCCGGGCCCATTGGCGGACCCACGGTCGCGACTACTACGCCCGCCACGATTACGAGGAGGTGGACTCGGACGCCGCCAACGGCCTGATGGACGCGCTGCGCGAAAAGCTCGCCGGGCTGCCGGGCACGCGGCTCGGCGACCTCACGGTCTCGACGGCCGACGAGTTCGCCTACCGCGATCCGGTCGACGGCTCGCTCACCGAGCGCCAGGGCATCCGCATCGGCTTCGCCGAGGATGCCCGCGTTGTCTTCCGCCTCTCGGGCACCGGCACCGCCGGGGCGACGCTCCGGGTCTATCTGGAGCGCTACGAGGCCGATCCGGCCCGGCTCGACCTGCCGGTCTCCGAGGTGCTGGCCCCGGTCGTGGCGGCGGCCCGCGCTATCGCGGAAATCGAGCCGCGCACCGGCCGGGCCGAGCCGAGCGTGGTGACCTGAAAATCCTGGGTTTCCAAAGGGCTCAGCCCTTTGGCGGGGTATCGGGGCGGAGCCCGATAGCAGCGCTCTGCCCCGATCCCACGCCGAGCATCGCCTATTGGTCCTCGGTTCGCGCATAGACCCGCAGACGGTGCCCGTCCGGATCGACGGCGACGAAGCTCCGGCCGAACTCGAGATCGGTGGGCTGCAGGAGGATCTCGGCCCCCTCGGCCTGCCACGCGGCGTGGATCGCGTCCACGCGTGCGGCCGTGTCGACCCGGAAGCCGATCTCGCTGCCGCCGCCCGCTTGCGTGGGGGCCGGCACGACATCGTTTCGCACCCACAGGCTCAGCGCCAGCCCAGAGGGCAGCGCGAACAGCACGAAGGTCGGGCTCGCCTCGACCGGCTCCCGGCCGAGCAGGCGCGCGTAGAGGCGTGCGCTGGCCTCCGGGTTGGTGACGTAGAGAAGGATGTTGGTGGGCTCAGTCATCGGTCGCTCCTGTCGGTGAGGGCGCGACCTCGATATCCGGCGCGGCTGCCAGATTCCGGCAGCATCAAGCGGCCGGGTCGGTAATTCCCTCGCCGTGCCGCCAGTCCTTGAGCAGGGCCTGCCGGCGCTTCGGGTAGCGGGTGTCGAGCAGCTCCGCGGCGGCGATCCGGTCGGTGCGGAAATGCCGGAAGCCCTGGCGCAGCTCGCACCAGCCCAGCAGGATCCGTGCGGCGTCGAAGAACGCCAGGGCGAACGGCCAGACGATCCGCTCGGAGGCCGCGCCCGTCCCGTCGCGATAGCGGAGCGCCAGCTTGCGCTCGGTCCGGATCGCCTTGCGCAACAGGGCGGGATCGACCGCCTCAGGTGCGGCGGGCGTGCCGGGGCCGACCAGCAGCGCCGCAATCTCGAAGGTCTCGCGCAGGTCGTCGGGCAGGACCGCGCCGATCCGGGCGAGGGCGCTCCGGGCCGCGCCGCTCAGCCGGTCGTCGGCGCGGTCGGCGACCCAGCGCGAGCCGAGGACCAGGGCCTCGATCTCCTCCGCGCTGAACATCAGCGGCGGCAGCAGGAAACCCGGCTTCAGGACGTAGCCGATCCCGGGCTCTCCCGCGATGGACGCGCCCATCGCCTGGAGGCTCGCGATGTCCCGGTAGAGGGTGCGCAGGCTCACGCCGATCTCTTCCGCCAGCACGCGCCCGCTGACCGGGCGTCGGTGCCGCCGCAGGACGTGGAGCAGGTCGAACAGGCGTTCCGAGCGGGACATGGGGTGCCTCTACGCCGGCATCGCCGCCATCGGATGACAGCATCGGCCGTTCAGGCCGGGTGCGGCGGCGTGGCGCCGATCGCCTTCACCATGTGCACCGTGATGTCGTCGTCCAGGGTTCGGCCGGGACCGTCATACGGCGCCTCGCGTTCCACCCGGTAGCCGAGGGAGGCGTAGAGGCGCAGGTTCGCCGTGTATTTCTTGTTCGTGTAGAGCCGGATCCGCGGGAGGCCGGCCGAGGCCGCGATCGTCTCGGCGAGGCTCAGCAGCCGGACGCCGTAGCCCCGCCCCTGGAAGGCCGGATGCACCGCCACGTTGACGACCAGCAGGTGGTCGCCCTCCTGCGTCGTCTCGATCAGCGCTGCCAGATCTTCGCTGGCATCCAAGTCTTCGCGGACATGCAGCAGGTCGAAGCGGTGGTGCAGCACGGCCTGCGCATAATCGGCCCGCATCGGCGTCGGCAGGCGCCCGATCAGCGGGATCCACTTGGCGTAGGCCGCATCCACCAGCGTCCGGATCGCCGCCGCGTCCGCCGGCTCCGCGCGCCTGATCTCGCCTGTCTCGGCCACTCCCAAAAACCTCCTGTGGTTGACCCGAGCGGGTCCATCCCCTAAAGACCCGGCCGTCGATGGGGCTCCGCACGGGGCCCCGTCGCGTTTTCACGCGCACCCGTGGGCGGGATCCTCCCGCCCTGTCGTCCCGGACCTTAAGTGTCCCGGAAAAGGAGGGCGCGTTCCTCAATCTCGGTCACGAGAGGACGCGAAGTCATGTCGAAGCGGATTCAGGCGAAGCACAAGCTCGACCGCCGCATGGGCCAGAACATCTGGGGCCGCCCGAAGAGCCCCGTCAACCGCCGCGAATACGGCCCCGGCCAGCACGGCCAGCGCCGTAAGGGCAAGATGAGCGACTTTGGCACGCAGCTGCGCGCCAAGCAGAAGCTCAAGGGCTATTACGGCAACATCACCGAGAAGCAGTTCCGCCGCTACTACGCCGAGGCGATCCGTCTGCGCGGCGATTCCGGCGAGAACCTTGTCGGCCTGCTCGAGCGGCGCCTCGACGCGGTGGTGTACCGGTCGAAGTTCGTAGCGACCCCGTTCGCGGCGCGCCAGTTCGTCAACCACGGGCACGTCAAGGTCAACGGCGTGCGGGTGAACATCCCGAGCTACCAGGTGAAGGCCGGCGACCTCATCGAGGTCAAGGAATCCTCCCGCCAACTCGAGATCGTCATCGTGGCGACGCAGCTCCCCGAGCGCGACGTGCCGGACTACATCGAGGCCGATCACGCCAAGATGACCGCCCGCGTCACCCGCATCCCCAGCCTGTCCGAGGTGCCCTACCCGGTGCAGATGGAGCCGAACCTCGTCATCGAGTTCTATTCCCGCTGATTGTCCTGGGATCACACCCTGTGGCCGAGCCGGCGTCGGGGTGTGTTTCAGGACTTCGACGGACAAGACAAGGGGCTGTCCGCAGGGGCGGCCCCTTTCCGTATCGGGCTCAGCAGCCGTTGCAGATCGTGCCCATGGTGTGGCGCATCTTGCTGTCCCACGCCTTCGAGCGGGCTTCCGCGGCCTTCTGCGCCTTGACCATCGCGACCTCGTTCATCGGCCGGGCCGCGCCCGTGACGGCCGGGCTCGGCGGCTTGGTCTGCCCGGTGGCCGTGACCCTGCGGCCGAGCCCGGCGCCGTCCGGCGTCGGGCTCTGGGCCAGGGCCGGCGCCGCCCCGAGCAGGACGCCCAGGATCACCGCGTGACGGATCGTTGCCATGAACCTGATCTCCCCGGCGGCGGGTTGTCGATCTGCCCCGCCTCAACTGTCGATGACCTTAGGGCTGCATCCGATCGCGTTGCAATTGCGTGCGGCCCTAAGCCTTTGGCCTGACGCGCTGACCCGCGCAGAACCGGCCCTCGTTTCGGCTGCGCGCACTCTGACCGCCCCCGGCGGCAAAATCATGGTGCCCGCCCCCGGAGGCCCCCGGTGAGCGCCGCCCCGCCCCGGAACCGCCGCGAGGCCGTGGCCGACGCGCTGGCCCACATCGCCCCGCGCCTGCCCGCCTTCGAGGCCGACGCCGTCCTGGACCGGGCCCTGGCGAGCCCCGGCCTGCGCGGGGCCGCCCCCGGGACCGCCGCGCGCCTGGCCCTGGTGGCCTATGCTCGCCACGTCTTCACCGATTACGACGACCTCCTGGACGAGGGCTACGACCGCGACAGCGCCCGGCACTTCGTCCTCGACGACCTCAACGCGACGCTCACCGCCTGGGGCGCCGCGCCGATCCCGGAGGAGGAGGCGGAGGCCGATCCGGAGGATGAGCCGGGTTAGGGTTTCGTCCCGGTGGCGGGGGTTCGGGATGAGGGAATGGGAAATCCCGGTCTGGGCTCACGCGCGACGATGCCGCCCGACAGCGGGGCCCCCGTCGCCGGCGCGCTGGCGCGGATCACGAGAGCGATGCCTTTTGGAGAGACGGCTTTCGACCGAGGCTGTGTGAAAACGCTGACAGCGTCGTTCCCAGTAGGAGGCTCATCTCCAGAGCCGGAGGATGCATGCCGTGTGAAGTCATTTCCCGGCCTATAAGGCCATCTTGATAGGCCAGCCTGGAAGACTGTTCTACGGTGATGCAGAGCGCTGATGTTTTCACGCAGCTCGGACCCTTAGCGGACATAGATTGGTCGTCAAAGCCGCCCCGGGATCAGGGCGCGATGCTTCCGCCTGCTGTGGATGGGAGCAGGCGGCAGGCCAGCATGCCGCAAGACGCGGCAACAGCTGCGGCGCCGAAGAGCCAAGCGAAGCCGGTGACAGCGAAGGTCGTAGGCGTCAGGGCGCCGAGCGCGGCGACGCCGACCGCGAAGCCGGCCTGCCGCGCGATGACGGTCAGGGCCGAGGCCATGCCGCTCGTCTCCAACGGCGCGAGCGCGATCACGGCTCCAGAGAGCTGCGGATGGGACATTGCGGCGCCAATCCCGATCAACGCCATCCCGGCGAAAGCGAACGCACGGGCTGATGCCAAGTCTACCAGCGCTGAGAGCGCGAGGGCAGCCCCGCCGATCGCGATCAGCGCCAGCGCCGCCGCAAAGAGCCGTCGCCAGCCCAGGCGCGGCGCGAGGCGACCGCCGAAGGGCGGCACGACGAGCATGGGCAGCGTCGCGGTCAGCATCGCCAGTCCGGCCGCCTCGGTGGTCCAGCCGAAGGCTGTGCCCAAGAACAAGGGTAGGTAGACGAGGACGGCCCAGTAGCCCACCGACACGGCCATCAGCAGGGCCGTCACGCCGATCATCGGTCGGCTGGCGAAGATGGCTGGATCGAGCATCGGCTGCGACTGCCGGTGCTGACGCAAGGCGAACCATGCAACGAGGCCGGCACCCACTGCCAGCCCGATCGCCATATGGATCGGCGCGTGGCGAGCCTCCAGGATAGCCTGAATGATCAAGCCTATTGCAAGGGTCAGGATCGCGACCCCGAGCAAGTCCAGCGGCTTGTCCGTGCTGTCGCGTCTCTCCGCAACGAGGCGAGGCACCAGAAGCGTGATCAGCACGCAGAGAGGCAGATTGGCGAGAAAGATCCACCGCCAGCCCAACCCGGAGCCGATGAGGCCGCCGAGACTCGGCCCCAGCGCCATGGCGACCCCTGATGCCACCCCGGCAATGCCGAAGGCGCGCGCCCGCCCTTCCGGTGCCGGGAAGGCCGTGGTGATCGAGGCAAAACCACCGGTCACGAGGAAGGCCGCGGCGGCGCCCTGTGCCGCGCGCGCTGCCAGAAACAGCGCGCTGTTCCAGGCGAGGCTGCAGGCAAGGGACGTCACGAGGAACCCGGCGTTGCCGATGAGGAGCGTTCGGCGGCGGCCAAAGCGGTCGGCTAGGGCGCCCGCCACGAGCAGGGTCGCGGTGAAGGCGATGCTGTAGGCATCGATGATCCAGGCCCAGCTCGCCACGTCGATATCGAGGCTCGTGCCGATCGACGGCAGGACGACAACGACCGAGGTCACATCGAAGTTCGTCAGGGCGGCGGCGAGGCCGATCGTGGCCGCGGTCAGGCGGGTCCGGCCGTTCCAAGCCTGGTGTTCGGCGGCGTCTTCCATGGCCTTGGCATGGGGCAGCACCGGGCTCGACGGCAAATGAGCATTGCTCTCCACCGCATGAGGCGCGTTAATGCGGTGTGTCCTCGACCTCGCGCCAGATGCCGCCGTTCGCGGGCCTGCTCGCCTTCGAGGCGGTGCTGCGGCACGGCAGCATGACGCTGGCCGGGGACGAACTCGGCCTGACGCAGAGCGCCGTCAGCCACCGGATACGGGCCTTGGAGGATTTCTTCGGCGTCGCCTTGCTCGAACGGCTCAATCCCGGCTTGCGCGTGACCGAGGCAGGCGCGCGGCTGGCCCAGGAGCTCAGCCCGCTGCTGGGTACGCTCGCGGGCATGCGGCGGCGGATCGCCGGGCGATCGGGGCTGCGCAGCTTCCGGATCGGCCTCAGCACACCGCTGCTGGCCTGGTGGCTGTCGCCCCGCCTGCCCGCCCTTTGCGGTGCCTTCCCAGACCTCTCCGTGGAGGTCGTGACGTGGGACACGGCGGCCGAGGCCGCACGCGCCGTGGTTGATCTCGCCCTGCTGTGGCTGCCGTACGTGAGCAGGAGTGCTGGCGCCTGCGAGCTGCCGTTCCCGATCGAGAAAGTCTTCCCCGTGGCCGCACCGGGACTGCTGGAGACCATCCATCCTGGGCAGGGCTGGCAGGGACTGCCGCTGCTGGCGAAGGGCCGGCGGGGCGAGGAGACGGGACGGGAATGGTCCTGGGCAACGTGGCTGCGGGTAGGCCCTGGTCAGGAGGCGATCCGCTTCCGTGACATCGGGAGTTCTCTTCAAGGGGCGGTGGACGGCAACGGCGTAGCCCTGGCGCGTTCGCTACTTGCTGCCGATGCACTGCGACAGCGGCGCTTGGTGCGGCTGACGGGGTCGGATGAGGTACACCTATGCTCGAAGATGCAGATTGCCCGCTGGCGTGATCCTCAAGACCCAACCGCTGGGCTCATGGCCGGATGGCTCGTTGCATCAGCGGGACAGGCCGTCACTGCGAGCGACCAAATGTCGATTGTCGCAGATTGGCACGAGGGACCACCAGACTAGCGCGCTAACTCCGCTTCCCACCCCCCGACAGACAACCCGCCCGCGCTTGAACCGTCATCTCAACGGGCCGGCTTCCACCGTTGCGAATCGTTTCCGGTTCCCCTAGCCTCGGCACCGTCGCGCTCGCTTGAAGGAGGAGGCCGCATGAACACCGTCTATGCCGCCCTCCCCGTAGGAATCGCTGGCGTCGCCGCCCAGGTCGGCTAGCCGCCTTCCGTCCGCGCCCGGCCGCATGGCCCCGGTGCCCTTGAGCCCCCCTCCCGTCTGACCTCGCCGGTCCGCGTCATCGCCGATGCGGGATCCGCGCCTCTCGGAGCCGACGCCTGCGCGTCGGGCATAGGCATGTCTCTGTCCCCTCCCCGGCGGGCGGGCGCGTTCCGGCGCGTCCTCGCCTTCGTCGTCCGCGGCTGGCGCAAGCGCTGGCCCCTCGTCGCCGGCCTCTCCGGCGCCATCACCCTCGCCACCCTCGCGGAGGTGATGCTGCCGCTCTATGCGGGCCGGCTGGTCGATGCCCTGACCGGGCCCGAGCGGCACGCGGCGCTGGAGGCCGCACTGCCGGCCTTCCTGGCGATGACGGCGCTCGGCCTCGCCACCGCGCTGCTGCGGCACGTCGCCTGGAGCCTCGTGGTGCCGCTCACCCTCCACTCCATGAGCGACATGGCCCGCGACGGCTTCGCCCGGGTCCAGCGCTTCTCCACCGAGTGGCACGCCAACACCTTCTCAGGCTCCACCGTCAGAAAGATCTCGCGCGGCATGTGGGCCCTCGACGGGCTCAACGACACGCTGCTGCTGGCGCTGCTGCCCGCCCTGGTCGTGCTCCTGGGCACCGCCCTCGTGCTCGGCCTGCATTGGCCGGCCCTCGGCGCGGTGGTGGCGCTCGGAGCCGCCGCCTATGTCGGCGCGACCGCCCTGCTGGCGACCCGCGTCATCGCCCCCGCGGCCGCGCTCTCGAACGCCCTCGACACGCGGCTCGGCGGCGCCCTGAGCGATGCGGTCGGCAACAACGCCGTGGTCAAGGCGTTCGGCGCGGAGGGCCGGGAGGAGGCGCGCCTCGGCCGTCTCCTGGCCAAGTGGCAGCGGCGCACGCACCGCACCTGGATGATCATCACCTGGAGCGGCACCGGCCAGCTCGGGCTGCTGCTGGCGCTGCGCACCGCCATCATCGCCACCGCCCTGGGGCTGTGGTGGCGCGGGGAGGCGAGCCCGGGCGACGTCGCCTACGTGCTCACCACCACCTTCGTGGTGCACGGCTACCTGCGCGAGATCGGCGGCCACATCAACCACCTGCAGCGGGCGGTCAACGAGATGGAGGAGCTGGTCGCGCTGGCGGCCGAGCCCGTCGGCGTCGCCGACCGGCCCGGGGCGGTTCCGCTCGCGGTCGCGGGCGGGACGATCCGCTTCGAGGCCGTGCGCTTCCACTACGGCGCCCACGGAAACCCGCTCTACGACGGGCTGTCGGTGACGATCCCGGCGGGCCAGCGGGTCGGGCTCGTGGGGCGCTCGGGCTCGGGCAAGACCACCTTCGTCAAGCTGATCCAGCGGCTCTACGACGTCACGGGCGGGCGGGTGACCATCGACGGGCAGGACGTGGCGGCGGCGAGCCAGGCGAGCCTGCGGGCGCAGGTCGCGATCGTGCCCCAGGAGCCGGTGCTGTTCCACCGGTCGCTCGCCGAGAACATCGCCTATGCCCGGCCCGGCGCCTCGGCCGGGGACATCGAGCGGGCGGCGCGGCAGGCCAACGCGCACGCCTTCATCGCGCGGCTGCCCAAGGGCTACGCCACGCTGGTGGGCGAGCGCGGCGTCAAGCTCTCGGGCGGCGAGCGCCAGCGGGTTGCGCTGGCCCGCGCCTTCCTGGCGGACGCGCCGATCCTGATCCTCGACGAGGCGACCTCGAGCCTCGATTCGGAATCCGAGGCCCTGGTGCAGGAGGCGATGGCGCGGCTGATGCGCGGGCGCACCGCGCTCGTGATCGCCCATCGGCTGTCGACGGTGCGGGCGCTGGACCGCATCCTCGTGTTCGACCACGGCCGCATCGTCGAGGACGGCCCGCACGCCGCCCTGATGCGCCGCCCGGGCGGGGCCTACCGGGCCCTGTTCCAGCGGCAATCCGTCCTGGCGGAGAGCGCGTGAGGATCCTGTTCGTCTGCGGCCGGGCCCGCGCCCGCAGCCCGACCGCGGATGTCGTTTTCAGAAGTCGCATTCAGCGTTGACCAGAAGCTGTCTTCAGGAGATCAGGCGTTTGGTCTCAGACACGTCCGCCTCCTTGCACGCGACGTGCGATACGCTCACCTGCTCCGCGCTCGGCTTCTGTCCTCGCTTCATCTCCAGCTCCGCCGGTCCAGGCTGATCCTCTCGATCTGCCCGGTCCAAAGCCGGTTGGTCAGGTCACCCCAGACCACCTGATCCCTTCAAGCGATTGCCCTGGTCTTCGCGTTGCTGTCGGTTTGAGAACCTGGTCAGGCAAATCCCCCGCGCGCCGCAAGCGCATCGACATCCCGCGCGCCGTGCAGCACTCGGACGATGACGATTTCGCGCTCGTCGTGCTGCTAGTAGATCGCGTAAAATCGCTCGATTACGACGCGCAGCCCGGGCGCCAGCTGCTCGCGCGAGGGGCCGGCCTGCGGAAAGTCCCGCACGGGCGCACAGGCGGCCTCAATCCGCGCGATCAGGCGATCTGCCATGGCAGGCGAGGCGTCTGCCGCGACATAGGCCCAGATCGCGGCCAGATCGGCTTCCGCCGTCTCGGTTAGGCGGAGGGCGAGCGGTCCGCTAATAGCTTCCTCCCGCGCTCGACGATCCGAGCGGCATCGAAGGTTGTGACCCGACCGGCGGCGACATCGGCGAGGCCGGCGTCGATGTCGACCTTGAGCGCCGTCAGCTCATCGAGTTGCAGCGTGCGTTTCAGCTTCCAGTCGCGCAGCGCAGCCCGGACGACCTCGCTGGCGGACGCATAGTCGCCGGCTTCGACGGCCTGTTTGACAACAGCCGCCATTTCGGCCGGCATCGTGACGGTCAAGCGTTCGATCTCGGGCATGGTGTCCCTCTTGGCGAGAAATCATACTTTATCATACTTGGTATGATAATTCGAGTCAGATTGACACGGGCACAGGCTGCATCGTCCGGCATCGTGATGGTGGCGGATTATGGTGCCGCTCTCAGAACACATGGTCAGTGTCGACCAAAAGCCGTCTTTAGGGACTCGGGCATTCCGTCTGGTTTGGGGGTGGTTGATCTGAGCGACGCCATCGCTGCATACGGCCGATGCGCGCGGGCCGCCGATCGAGCGCGCTCGCTTGCACCGGGCTGGCCTCCGCTCCGGCGGTGCACCCCCGAGGTGGTCGCACCTTTTCGCGCCATGCTGTAGGAGACGCGCCGGATCCGCCCGGTGCGGCCAGGGAACTCTGCGGGACACCATGAAGATCAGCGCGCGCAACGTCATCAAGGGCACGGTGGTGTCGGTCGACAAGGGCTCGACCACCGCCCATGTGAAGATCGAGATCAGCCCCGGCCAGGTGATCACCGCCTCGATCACCAACGAGGCGGTCGATTCGCTCAAGCTCGTCGCCGGCGGCCCCGCCTACGCGGTGGTGAAGGCCTCCGACGTGATGATCGCGGTCGACTGAGCCGTCCACGGGTGTCCGGGCGGTCCTTGCACCCGCCCGGCGCCCGGATTACCCCCGGCACGGCAGGCTCACGGGCGTGCAGGTCCGTTGACCCAGGGAGTGGCCGTTGAAGACCGTGCTCGGCATCGAGACCACCTGCGACGAGACCGCCGCGGCCGTGGTGTCCGTCGATGAGGACGGGCTCGGGCAGATCCGCGCCAACGAGGTTCTGAGCCAGATCGCGGAGCATGCCGCCTATGGCGGCGTCGTGCCCGAGATCGCCGCCCGCGCCCATGTCGAGGTGCTCGACCGGCTGATCGCCCGCGCCCTCGACCGGGCCGGGATCGGCTTCCCCGACCTCGACGGGATCGCGGTGGCGGCCGGGCCCGGGCTGATTGGCGGCGTGCTGGTCGGCCTCGTCACGGCCAAGACCCTGGCGCTGGTCACCCGCAAGCCGCTGCTCGCCGTGAACCACCTCGAAGCCCACGCGCTGACCGCGCGGCTGACCGACAACCTGCCCTTCCCGTATCTGCTGCTGCTGGCCTCGGGCGGCCACACCCAGCTCGTCGCCGTGCGTGGGGTCGGCGACTACGTCCGGCTGGGCTCCACGGTGGACGACGCCATCGGCGAGGCCTTCGACAAGGCGGCCAAGCTGCTGGGCCTCGGCTATCCCGGCGGCCCCGAGGTCGAGCGCATGGCCGAATCCGGCGATCCCGAGCGCTTCGCCCTGCCCCGGCCGATGCTCGGCCGGCGCGAGGCCGATTTCTCCCTGTCGGGCCTCAAGACCGCCCTGCGGATCGAGGCCGAGCGGATCGCGCCGCTGGCCGAGCGCGACGTCGCCGACCTGTGCGCGAGCTTCCAGGCCGCGGTCGTCGACGTGGTGGTGGACCGCGCCCGGGTGGCGTTGCGCGCCTTCTCGGGCGTCGCCGGCCGGCCCACCGCCCTGGTGGCGGCCGGTGGCGTCTCGGCCAACGGCGCGATCCGGCGGGCGCTCGCGGCGCTGGCCGGCGAGGCCGGCCTCGGCTTCGTCGCCCCGCCCCTGCCGCTCTGCGGCGACAACGGCGCGATGATCGCCTGGGCCGGACTGGAGCGGCTCCGCCTCGGGCCGGCGCGCGCACTGGCGGGATCTCGTCGCGCGCCGCCTGCCCGAGGCCGCCCGGCCCGGCTGGCCGGTCCGCCTCGACCATTGCTTCGCCCGCATCCTCCTCGACAATGCCTGCGGCGGCCCCTGGCGCGACAGCGTGGCCCCGCCCGCCCACGCCAACATGTCGGCCGACGGCCTGGAGCACGCGATCGCCCTCGGCGAGGCGGTGCTCGCCGGCACCTCCGATCTCGGCCTGCTGAACCGGCGCTCCCTGGCTTGGCGCGGCAAGATCCGACGCGACCAGATCGCGACCGCTCCGGTGCCGGACGGCCTCCGGGACGGCGACCTGCTCCTGCGCCGCTGGCGACCGGCGGACACGGCCTCGTTCGCGGCGCTGAACGCCGACCCGGCGGTGATGGAATTCTTCCCCCGGCTGCGGACCGAGCCGGAAAGCGCCGCCGAGGCGGGCAGCTACGACCGGCGCTTCGTAGCGGATGGGTTCGGCCCCTGGGCTTTGGAGCGGGACGGCCGGTTCGTCGGCTTCGTCGGCGCCTTCCGGATCATGCGGGCCATGCCGTTCCCGGGGGGCGAGCGGATCGGCGACACGATCGAGCTGGGCTGGCGCCTCGCCCGGGATGCCTGGGGCCAGGGCCTCGCCACACGGTCCGCGCGGCTGACGCTGGCCGACCTCGCCGGGCGCTGCGGCACCCGCAGCGTCGTGGCCTATACCGCCTCGGGCAATCGCCGCTCGCAGGCGGTCATGGAGCGCCTCGGCATGGTCCGGGCGGACACGTTTGCGCATCCGGCGGTGCCGGAGGGGCCGCTGCGCAGCCACGTGCTGTATCGGCTCGAACCCGCGGAGATCTCGGCATGAGCGCGCCCATCAACGTCGTCGGCGGCGGCGCCTGGGGGACGGCGCTCGCCAACGCCGCCGCCAGCGCCGGGCATTCCGTGACCCTCTGGCTGCGCGACCCGCAAGCCGCCGCCCGGCTCGAAGCCGAGCGGGAGAACCCGCGCTACCTGCCGGGCGTGCCGCTCCAAGCTGGCATCCACGCGACAGCGCTCTCCGAAAAGCTCGCGGGCGCCCGGGCGACCCTGCTGGTCGTGCCCGCCCAGACCGTGCGCGGCGTGCTGGAAGCCTTGCGCGCGCCCCTCGCCTCGGCCGGCCCGGTGATCCTCTGCGCCAAGGGGATCGAGCGTGGCACCGACAGCTTTTTGAGCGCGGTGGCCGAGCAGGTCCTGCCCCCGGGAACGCCAGTGGCGGTCCTGTCCGGCCCGAGCTTCGCGGCCGACGTCGCCCGCGGCCTGCCCACCGCCGTGACCCTGGCGGCGGCCGATCCCGGCCTCGCCGCCACGCTGAGCGCGCTGCTCTCGGGGCCGAGCTTCCGCCTCTACCATACCGACGACGTGCGCGGCGTCGAGATCGGCGGCGCCGGCAAGAACGTGCTGGCGATCGCCTGCGGGATCGTGGCGGGCCGTGGCCTCGGCGAGAGCGCCCGGGCGGCGCTGATCGCCCGGGCTTTCGCCGAGTTGATGCGCTTCGCCCGCGCCTTCGGTGGGCGGCCCGAGACGCTGATGGGCCTCTCGGGCCTCGGCGACCTCGTGCTCACCGCCTCCTCGCCGCAATCGCGCAACTTCGCCTTCGGCCAGCGCCTCGGCGCCGGGGCGAGCCCGGAGGAGGCCGCAGGCGGCAAGCTCGCCGAGGGCGCCTTCACGGCTGCGGCTCTGGCCGGCCTCGCCGCAGCCCGCCGCATCGAGATGCCGGTGGCCCAGGCCGTGGCTGCGATCGTGGCCGGCCGGGCCGGCGTCGAGGACGTGATTGCCGGCCTGCTGGCCCGACCGCTGCGGGGCGAGACCGATTAGGGTTTCAAAAGGTCCGGGACCTTTTGCGGGTGCAGGGCAGCGCCCTGCTGTCGGGCTTCGCTCGATGCATCAGGGGCTCCGCCCCCGAACCCCGCCAAAGGGCTGAGCCCTTTGGAAACCCCCGACTAACCCTTCCGGTGCTCCCGGAACGCCGCCGTGATCGCCCGGAGCGCATCCTTGCTCCTTGGGTCGGTCAGGGACGAGTGCAGCACGAGGGCGAGCGAGGGGATCGGCGGGAGCCTCAGCGCGTCGCCGACATCGACCACGTCCGCTGGGGCGAGCCGGCGCGGGAAGGCCGAGACCGCCAGGCCGGCCGACAGGGCCGCGCTGATCGCCGCGGTGCCACCGACGAACACCTCCGTCCAGGGAGTCGCGGATCGGTCCAGGAGCTGGATGGCGACGTCCCGGACGGAGCAGCAGGGCGAGGTCGCGGCCAGGCGCAGCTTCTCGCCGGCCCGGTGCTCGAAATGCGGCGCCGCGAACCAGCCGAAATGCTCCGGCCCCAGGATCTCGCCGTCGCGCCG